>NZ_PIRR01000017.1:0-39412 GCF_003048555.1 Campylobacter concisus
GGCTTAAATCTTTAAGCTTAAGGATTAATATAATTAGATATACTTCACAAATTATTCTCTAATATAGTAAAGGTAAAAATTTTGAAAGCAGATATAAATTTAGAACTATTTTTAGGCGAAGATACACAGGTTTTAGCTAAACATATTACATTATTAAAGGCCATAAAAGAGACAAAAAGTATCACAAAAGCAGCGGAATTGGTTGGCATATCGTATAAAAATGCTTGGGACTGCCTTGATACGATAAATAACAAAAGTAGTAAGCCGCTTATTATTAGAGCTGATGGAAATAAAAAAAATAGTGGCTCTGAGCTAAGCGAGTATGCCAATAAACTGATAAAAATTTATGATACCATTCTTGAGACTCAAAAGGATTTTTTGCAAAAAATTTGTCAAAAAGTAGATTTTGAGGATGTAGATATTATAAATCTTCAAAGAATGAATATGAACTTAAGTGCCAGAAATCAGCTCTCATGTGAGATTATTGGCATAAACCGTGGTGCGGTAAATTCTCAAATAGTTGCAAAACTAAGTAATGGCTGTACGCTTGAGTCAAATATCACGGTTGAAAGTGAGAAAAATTTAGGCCTAAAAGTTGGACAAAAAGTTATTTATATTTTTAAAGCCCCAGCTGTCATTTTGGCCAAGGATCTAGATATAAAAATAAGCACAAAAAATCAATTAAAAGGCGAAGTGATCGAAGCAAAGATAGGTGCTGTAAATGCTGAAATCACTTTAAAACTAAGCGATGAGCAGACTTTAACTGCCATCATCACAAAAGATAGTGCTATCCAGATGAAAATAGGTGTTGGCGATACACTTTTAGCAATAGTAAAATCATCTCAAATCATTATAGGAGTTTAAATGAGAAAAGTTTTTAAATTTTTATGTGTGACAGCTTTGCTTGCCATAAACGCATTTGGCGCTGAAGTAAATGTATATGCAGCAGCAAACACAACATATGCATTTCCAGAGCTTATAAAAGAGTTTAATAAGCTTCATCCAGATGCTAAAATCAACCTAACTCTTGGTGCAAGCGGCGGTCTTGTTACTCAGATCCAAAACTTAGCTCCAGCTGATATATTCATGGCCGCTGATATGGGCTTTGCTCAAAAAGCTTATGACACAGGATTTGCAGTAGCTGCTCCAAAAGTTTATGCACAAGGCGCTGTTGCTATTTTCTCTATTAGAAATGTTGATTTCAAAAAAGGTATTGAGGTTGTTCGTGGCTTAAAAGCGATCTCTATCGCAAATCCACAAACTGCACCATACGGCAAAGCTAGTATAGAAGCTCTTAAAAACGCAAAACTTTATGACGAAGTAGAAAAAAATATCGTCTATGCTCAAAAAATTTCTGAAACTCTATCTCAAGCATTAAGTGCTTCTGATGTAGGCTTTATCGCAGCTAGTGCACTTTTTGATGAGAAAATGGCAAAATACAAAGAGGGCATTAATTACATCTTTGTTCCACAAGAGCTATACACTCCGATAGATCAAGGTATCGTTCTTTTAAAACATGCTGAAAAAAATGATGATGCAAAAGCATTTTATGAGTTTATCTTAGGTGATAAATCAAGAGAAATTTTTAAGAAATTTGGTTACAACGTTCCAGCTAAATGATAAGAGCAAAGATCGTTGGAATTTTAACTAAAGATGACGTTAGCCTATTTGAGCTAAAGGGTCTAAATTTAGAGGCAAATTTATTTATGCTAGTCTTGAATGAGGCTAGCAAATTCGCCTTAGATGATGAGATCGACTTAGGTTTTAAAAGCTCCGATGTTATCTTGGCAAAAGACAAACTAAGCAATAGCTCGCTTGAAAACGAGCTAAAGTGCGTGATTGAAGCTATAAATTTTGGTGAAATTTTAAGTGTTATTAGCTTAAAGTGTGGCGAAATTTACTTTGAAGCTATTATCTCAAATCACGCATTAAAAACTATGAATTTAGGCGAAAACGATGAAGTCTTTGCCTATATAAAATCTACAAGCATTCACATAAGTACACAAAAATGATAGAAATTTCTTGTAAAAAAGAGCTAAATGGCGGTGGCGGAAAATTTTTACTTGAGGCCGACCTTAGCTTTGAAAGTGGTGATTTTGTCGCACTTTATGGAGCAAGCGGTGGCGGAAAGACCACCATTTTACGCTTGATCGCTGGTTTTGAAGCACCACAAAGTGGCTTTATAAGAGTTGGGGATAAAATCTTCTTTGATGAAAAGACAAATTTGGCTCCACAAAAGAGAAATATCGGCTTTTTATTTCAAGACTACGCACTTTTTGAAAATATGAATGTCTTTAAAAATTTACTCTTTGCAAAAAATGATCTAGCTCTAGCAAATAAACTTCTTGATATCTGTGGTCTAACAAGCCTAAAAAATGCAAAAATTAGCACTCTTTCTGGCGGTCAAAAGCAACGTGTTGCTTTGGCTCGTGCGGTTATGAGAAAGCCTGAAATTTTACTACTTGATGAGCCGTTAAGTGCGCTTGATAACGCCATGCGTGAGAAACTTCAAGACTATTTACTCACACTTCATGATGAGTTTAAGATGAGCATTATTTTAGTAAGCCATGATATCGCAGAAATTTATAAGCTTTGTAATAAAGTCTTTGTTCTTGAAAATGGCAAAATTTCAAGATCTGGCACAGCAAGCGAGATATTTTTAAAGACCGCTGGATCTCAAAAAATCGCCTTTAATGCTAAAATTTTAGAGATAAAAAGATGTGATGCGATCTTCGTAACAAACGTACTGATAAACCGCCAAATTTGTGAAGTTGTGCTAAGTAGCAACGAAGCAATGAATCTAAAAGCAGGTGATATGGTGGTAGTTAGTACAAAAGCGTTTAGCGTAAATTTGGAAAAAGCATGATAGACGAGCTTAAAAATATCGATTACGAGCCGTTTTGGTTATCGCTAAAACTATCTTTTATAACTACTTTTATCTTGTTCTTTGCCTGCATTGCACTTGCTTATTTTATGTCACAGAAAAAATTCTTTGGTAAATCATTTTTAGAGTCAGTAATCTCACTACCGCTGGTATTGCCGCCAAGTGTTCTTGGCTTTTATCTGCTCATTTTTCTTTCGCCTTATTCCACTTTTGGTAAATTTATCGAAGAAATTTTTGGAGTTAGGCTTGTTTTTAACTTCACAGGTCTTGTTGTGGCAAGTTGTATTTATTCATTGCCATTTATGTTTGGACCGATTTATGCTGGATTAAATAGCCTAAAAAAGAGCCTTTTTGAAGCGAGTTATAGTCTTGGTAAAAACAAACTCACGACTATTTTTAGAGTAATTTTGCCAAGCATCAGATCAAATTTATTAACAGCTACTGTCGTTAGCTTTGCTCACACTATGGGTGAGTTTGGCGTTGTTTTGATGATAGGCGGTAGCGTAGCTGGAGAGAGCAAGGTTGCGAGCATTGCGATATTTGAAGCGGTTGAAATGCTTGATTACACCAAGGCTCATATCTATGCACTCTTGATGTTAATAATTAGCTTTTTTGTCCTTTTCGTAGTTTATCTTTTAAATTCTAAAAAAGCTTAAGACAAAGCTTATAAAGATATAATAGTAAAAAATTTTAAAGGATGAAGTATGATAAAAGTGCCTACAAGTATATATTTAAATACCTTAGACGGTAAGGAATTTGATTTTTCCGCCTTTGCAAGAACGCACGACTGCGTTATTTTCATCTATCCAAAGATAGGCGAGGACTTTAGTCTTTTAAGTGAGCAATTGCAAAATACTGCGGGCATGAAGGGCTGCACCAAACAAGCGATAAGCTACAAGAAATTTTTAAAAGATTTTAACGATCTTGGTTTCATGGTAGTGGCTATTAGCTCACAAGATATCGCAGCTCAAAAGAAATTTCAAGAAGAAACTTCGGCTGGAGTCATGTTTCTAAACGATAGTGAGTTTATGCTTGAGAGGGCGCTTGAACTTCCGGTTTTTTCTGCATCAAATGGACATAAATTTTATTTTAGACAAACACTTATCATAAAAGATGGCAAGATAAGGCGCGCATATATAGTGGATGATCCTGAGAATGATGCTAAAAATATGCTAGAAAAAATCAAAGAAAAAGACTATTAGGAGTTAAAATGAGCCAAAATAGCAAAATTGAGAAGTCTTATGATGAGCTAACTTATAAATCAATAGCTTTTGCCCAATCGTCGCCATATAGGCTTGAAGCTTGTGCTACACTTCTTGGCATAACTCCACCGCCATGCGAAAATGCAAGAGTTTTAGAGATAGGATGTAGCTTTGGCGGAAATTTGATCCCATTTGCAGTAAATAACAAAAATGCAAAAGTAGTTGGCATAGATCTTAGTGGCGAGCAGATAAGGCGCGGACAAGAGATCGTTAAAGAGATGGGGCTTACAAATTTAGAGCTTATACACGGCGATATTTGCGAATTTAAAAGTGATGAGAAATTTGACTATATCATCGCTCATGGCGTTTTTAGCTGGGTGCCTGACTTTGTAAAAGAAGCTATATTAAAAGTCGTAAGAGAGAATTTAAGTACAAATGGCGTGGCGTTTATCTCTTATAATGTTTATCCTGGCTGGAAAGTAAAAGATATCGTAAGGGATATAATGCTACTTGCCGCAAAAGATAAAGAGACTATGCAAGATAAGCTAAAAGCAGCTAAAGAAGCACTTTTAGTCTATAAAGAATATTTGCTAACAAGAGATAAAGAAATTTATGAAAAGAAAATGCCACTTAGTATGCTTCTTTTTATAACAGAAGATGTACTTTCAAAAGATGACTTTTACATAGCTCATGAGTTTTTAGAAGATACAAATAATCCATTTTATTTTAAAGATTTTAATGCCATGCTTGTCAAAAATGAGCTTACTTATCTTTGTGAGTATACGCTTGATGATATTTTTACCCCAGATGTTGGCACAGCCATAGTAGATGAATACAAAAATAACAAGTTTAAGGACAGAATCGATCTAGAGCAATTCATGGATATGATTAGCAACAAAGTCTTTAGACAAAGCCTAATAGTCCATAGCAAAACTTATGAGAGCATAGCCAATAAACAAATAGGTCCAAGTGATATTAACAAAATTCACGTTGTGGCAGATTTTATAAAGAAAGATAACCAGTGGCAAGATAGTTATGGCGCTATGCCACAAGATATATCATGGCTTTGCGAGGTCTTTTATAAGATGTATCCAGCCAGCATAAACCTTTCTCAGATTTTAGAACTTTTGCCAGAAGATAAGCTCATGGTTTATAGCGCCTTTGTAAGAATTTTAACAAACTCGTCTGATGCAATGATTTTAAAAGATGAGCAAAAAAATATCGAGTATAGGCCTGGACATTCAAGGCTTAGTCAAAATTTAATAAATTATGTAAGATATTTCTTAAATCATAAAAATAATGCCGATGTTGTTTTTGCTAATAAATTTAGCATCTCAAGAAAGCTTAATAATATCGATTATTACATACTTTTATTGCTTGATGGTAAAAATAGCTTAGAAGATGTCGCAGCAAAAGCTTTGAAATTTATCAAAGAGAACAACGAAGATATATTTGACATAAATGGCAAAGTGCTTAAAAAAGATAAAGTCGCAGCAAATATAATGAGCTATGTGCTAGGCACA
Source organism: Campylobacter concisus (assembly GCF_003048555.1). Taxonomy (GTDB): domain Bacteria; phylum Campylobacterota; class Campylobacteria; order Campylobacterales; family Campylobacteraceae; genus Campylobacter_A; species Campylobacter_A concisus_AO. The sequence continues at coordinate 5,610 of NZ_PIRR01000017.1, forward strand.
GCAAAAATATCTAGTATGCTTTATCTACTAGAAGAAATTTAAGGTTTAAATTTTACTTTGCCTATATAGTTGTGTGATTTTATCTTTTAGATTTAGTGTATTTTTTGAGAGAGCTATGAAAAATGGACTTTTTAAATCAGCAAGCTCGTAGCTCATCTCTTTGCCGCTATTAGCGTCAAATACTTTTCCGTCACAAAAATTTACGAGCGCTTCTCCTGCTGCATTGTCCCAAAGGTAGCTTGGGGCAAATCTCAAATAAGCTCCACCAAATTCAACCAAACGACAAAATTTTATGGCAGATCCGATGCATCTTTGCTCAAAATTTAGGCTCTGCCCTATAAATTCTATCTCTTTGGCGTCGCCTCTTCTGCTTGAAAAGATTAGATTGTCTAAATTTTTATCTTTTTTATTTAGATCAACTCTGTTTATGATCTCGTCATTGTCATTTAAAATTTCTTTAAAAGCGCCATTTTCATCAGCATAAAAAAGCTCTTTGCTAACCGGGATAAATATCACGCCAAGCACCGGTCTAGCTTTTTTTATAAGCGCTATGCAAACGCAAAATTCGCCATTTCTAGCTAGAAATTCTTTCGTGCCATCAAGTGGATCTACGAGCCAAAACTCATCTTTATCGCTTTCTTGCAAGATACTCTCTTCAGAGCAAATTTTTATCCCGCTTTTGCTTAGCTCTTTTAGTATCACTTCATTTGCGGCTAGATCAGCACTAGTTAGTGGTGAGCTGTCATCTTTTAGGCAGACTTTAAGAGCCGTATTATCTGCAGAGTAAAATTTCATTATCTGCGCTCCAGCATTAACGGCTGCTTTTTTAGCTAAATTTAGAAGCTCGCTCATTTTGGTGTTCTGTTTGTCTCTCCGACGTAGAGCTGTCTTGGGCGGACGATCTTTATCGTATCTTGCTCTTTTAGCTCGATCCACTGGCTGATCCAGCCTGGAGTCCTGCCGATCACGAAGATGACGGCAAACATATTATTTGGTATGCCAAGCGCTTTTAGGATGAGCCCAGAGTGAAAATCAACGTTTGGATATAAATTTCTACTCACAAAATAGTCATCATTTAGCGCGATCTCTTCGATGCGGTTGGCAATCTTGATAAGCTCTGAGTTAATGCCTATCTCATCCATAAGCTGATCTCTCATCTTCTTAAGCACTTTTGCGCGAGGATCAAAATTTTTATAGACCCTGTGGCCAAAGCCCATTAGCCTAAATGGATCATTTTTATCCTTTGCTCTAGCGATGTATCTATCAACGTTTGCTACCGAGCCTATCTCTTCAAGCTGACGTATAACGCCCTCGTTTGCGCCGCCATGAGCCCAGCCCCAAAGTGCGCCGATGCCCGCACTTATACATGCGTATGGGTGAGCGTGCGTTGAGCCAACGGTTCTAACAGTCGTTGTTGAAGCGTTTTGCTCGTGATCTGCGTGCAGCATAAAGACCGTGTCAAGTGCCTTGATCTCGATAGGCTTAAGATCGACATGCTCATATGGATAGCCCCTCATCATGTAGAGGAAATTTTCAGTAAAGCCACGATCTAAATTTGGATAGATGATAGGAAGTCCGCGTGAGTAGCGGTAACTAAAGGCCGCGATCGTTGGAATTTTAGCGATTATACGCATAGCCATCTCGTGATACTCTTCAGGTTTATCCATATTTAGGTGATCTGAGTAAAAGGCACTTAGGGCTGAGACTGCTGCTTGCAATATCGCCATAGGGTGCGCCTTATCTGGAAATGCGTCAAATAGCTTCATCATGCCTTCATGTATAAAGCTTCTTTTTTTAAGCTCGGTTTTAAAATTTATATACTGATCATTTGTTGGAAGCTCTTTGTTTAAGAGTAAATATGCCACGTCTAAAAATGTCTTATTTTCGGCCAAATACGCGATATCATAACCTCTATACATTAGTTCGCCTTTTAAGCCGTCTATATAAGTTATCGCTGAGCGACACATCGCAGTTGAGGTATAGCCTCTGTCAAAAGTAAACATTCCAGTATCACTAAAAAATGTCGAGATGTCTATCACGTCAGGTCCCATAGTGCCTTTTAGTATAGGAAACTCGTAACTCTTGCCGGTTCTGTTATCAGTTAGCGTAGCTGTATTTGATGACATTTTTACTCCTTACTTCTTGATTGCATTAGAAATTTTATAATTATTGTCCCTATTATAGCTTGAGCTAGGCTTGCTAGGATAAAAGATGAGTAAGAATAATCACTTATCTCACCTGATCTGTGTGCGATAGTAGCAACTGCTACTAGAAGCGTTAGTGGCATGGATTGTGAGAGAGAAAACAAAAATATCCCCTTAAATCCTAATTTTCCTACAAATAACACACTTGAAAAAAGCCTTGTGGCAAGCATCGCACAAAATATAAAAATAGCATCTTTTATCACTTCATTTGAGCTTAGGCTTGAGAGCTTGAAGGTTGAGCCTATGTGTATAAAAAATATCGGTACCAAAAATCCAAATCCAAAGTTTGAAAGCTTGTGCGGTAAGTCTTTTTTATGATCAAAAAATGTAGCTATAAACATACCTGCGATAAACGCACCAAAGGCAACTTCTAAATTCAAATAAAGCATAAGTGCAATCATCGAAAAAAATACAGCAATGCTTAGCCTAATATCTTTTTCGTCCTTATCGTAGTGTGGCATAAGGATCACTTTAAGCCCAGGATACCACCAAAAAAGCACATCTAAAATTTTAAAGCTAAGCACGCTGATAGCTAAAAATAAGATCAAATAGCCAATCGTTAGCCATAAATTTATACTAGCTCCAAACTGCAAATAGGCTGCTATAAATGTCAAAAGCGTAATGCTTATAAGCTCACCAATAGTTGCAATAAGCATGCTTAAATTTAGCCATTTTACATCTCTGCCATACTCTTTAAATAGCGTAAATATCATACCAACGGCCATTATCGGGATAATGATGATATAGAGCAAACTAAGATCAAAACTAAATGTAAGTGCGGTTGCTAGCGAGTAGATGAGTGCAAGATAGATAAGTCCCAGACGTAAAATTTTGCGGTCAATATTTATAAGCATTCTAAGATCGATCTCCATACCAGCTAGAAACATCAAAAAGAAAAAGCCAACTTCGCTAATTAGCTTAAACATCTCATTCTCGCCGACAAGCCCGATGTAGCTAGCCAGTGCTCCAAGTATTATCTCAGCAGGAGCGACAGGAATGCGTAAAATTTTAGAAATATAAGGCGAAGCAAAGACGATAAATGCCAAAACGACAAGAATACTAAGCTCGCTAGCTTGATGTAATTGCAAAAAGATCCTTAAATTAAAAATATTTGATTGTATAAAAAGCTTTGTTATTTTTTGATTAAGCTAAGCGATTTTTGGGCAAAATGGCGACAAATTTTTAAAAATTTGGAGTGCAAATTTATGCGTAAATTTCTATTTTTTGTCTTGATGTTTTTTGGAATTTTTGGCTTTGCAGACGAGTTAAGTTTGGTTCAAAGTTTTAAATTTGATGGAAGTATTTTTTATAAGAAAAATACAGCCAAAGATGAGAGCTTTTACTTTTTAAAAAATGAAAATTTTGATGAGCATTTTGTAGGCTTTAGAGTGAAATTTGATAAAAATATAAAAAGTGAAAGTATGCTTGCTAAGCTAAAAAAGAAGACAAAAGAGGCTAAAGAAGTGCTTTATAGCAAAGAGAATGATCAAATTTTAGCTCTCATAAAAGATGAAACTAGCAGTAAAAATATAGAAATAATCCACTTTTTACTTAAAAAAGATGGAGTCTTAATACTTTCATATGAGAGAATTTATGATCCAAAAACTCTAGTAGATGGACTTAAGCCTGTACTTTTAAGTGAAGCTAGAAATTTTATGCTTCAGATGCCAAAGGTAGAAGCTAGGTAGAAAGGTGGATGTGGCATGTTTTGCACTGCATGCGATTAAAAACTACGACAAATTTTTATTTATCAAGTCAGATAAGCGTCAAGTAAATTTTAAAATTTCATGAACGAGTAATTTCGGCTCTGATTTTAGTGGCAAGCTTTGCGAGACCTAAAATCAGTAGTCAATTCTTGCGAGTGAATAGAATTTTAAAATTTTCGCGATAGTAAAATTCTATTTTTAAAAATACAGACTTTTTTTATTTTTAGGTTCTTTTATTCAAAAGGGAAACAAGGGGACTCAAGTTACGAAGCCGTCCCCTTATCCCCCTTTTTAAATCCCCCAATCCCCTCGCACGTTCAAAGTGCATGCAATGGTGCTAAAGCACTGCATGCGATTAAGAAAATCTAGCAAAATTTAAGCTCTATTAAATTTGCAAACTCTCATAAACTCTTGCCAAGCAAAATGCCAAAATAGCTTGCAAGTAGGCAAAGGACAAGGTTTAAAAAGATATTTAAAAAGCCTTTTACCAGCTCGCCTTCTAGTAAAAATTTCACACTATCAAGGCTAAAGCTTGAAAATGTTGTAAATCCGCCAAGTATGCCAATGACCAAAAATACTCTCACGCTTTGGCTTAAATTTAGACAAAATAATACGCCTATAATGAAGCTGCCAAGCGTATTTACGCCAAGTGTGGTTAGCGGAAAGTGGCTAAATTTTAGCATCTCGCCAGCTAAAAACCTGCATCCAGCCCCGATAAAGCCTCCAAGCCCTGTGAAAAGTAAATTTGCAAGCATTAGTGACAGATACTAGCAAAGCTAAAACCGCGCTTTGTAAGCTCCTCAATATCCTTGCTAGCTTTCTCGCCTTTTGCGGTGAGATAGTCGCCTATCACGATCGCATCGGCACCATTTTCAAAGATCTCGTATTGTCTATCGCCCAAAATTTTCTCCCTACCGCCAGCTATCATGACTCTAGTTTCTGGTAGATCTTTTTTGGTCTCACGCACTATTTTTAGGGCCTCATCCGCACTAAGAGGAGACAGATCAAGACTTAGAGATTCATTTTTTATGAAAAAATTTATCGGCGATGAAAATGGCTCAAGCTCTTTTAAACTAGCTCTAAAGCTCACCCTATCAGCCTCACTCTCGCCAACGCCGTAAATACCACCAGTACAAAGCATAAGCCCAGCTCTTTTTGCATCTAAATTTGTCTGATATCTCTCGTCCCAAGTGTGTGTTTTACAAATTTTTGGGAAAAATTCTCGGCTTGTTTCAAGGTTGTGGTTGTAGCTAAAAACGCCAGCTTTTTTAAGCTCGCTAAGCTGCTCGTAAGTAGCCATGCCGTTACATGCGATGAGCATCAAATTTGGTACTTCTTTGCTCACGGCTCTTGCTAAAGATGCGATATAGTCGGTCTTTTTGTCATTCAGCCTAGCACCACTTGTGACTAAACAAAATCCAAGAGCGTGGTTTTTATAAGCCATTTTTGCCTCGTCCACCACCTGTTGCACGCTTTTTTCTTTAAATTTTGAGATATTGGCACCAGCTTTGGCACTTTGTGTGCAGTAAGCGCAGTCCTCGGCGCAGTTTCCTTGAGTGACTGAGCATATCGCACAGAGCATAATTGTTTTCATTTTTCATCCTTTTTTGGGGCGTATTATAGCTTTGATAGGTTTAAAATTTAAGTAGGATGGTTTATAAATTTGCAAAAATAGTTTGGTGAAATGTATAAAATTATTTTTATTCAAAAAAAAAGGGGGGGGGGACAAGGGGGCTTGAGTTACGGCCTGCTTGCAGCTGCGAGCTAGCGAAGCAAAGAGCCGTCCTCTTATCCCCCTTTATATCCACCAATCCTTTAACACGCTTAAGGTGCATGCCCCAGTGCTGGCGCACTGCATGCGTCTTATGTGAGAGAATTTATAGCAAATTTTAAAATTTCATGAGCAAGTAATTTTGGCTTTAAAATTTGAGTTAAGCGGCAAGCAAAGCCAAATTTTAATAGTCAATTCTTGAGAGTAAATGGAATTTTAAAATTTGATCCAAGATATAAATTTATTAAAAGCTATGCGAAAAACTTAAATTTTATGATATTACTTTCTATTATAAATTTCCGTTCTCTCTTTTAAAAGACCAGTTTTTAAATTTGGCAAAGTGCTAAGCTCGCCAAAAAAAGTGCGTACTGCGATGTGAAGCTACCCTCTAACTGAGTGTAGTTGGTGACGAGGTTTTTGCCCTTTATACTAGCCAAGCTTAGCGGTGGTATCAGGCATTTAAAGCCCAAATTTATAAAAGCCAAATTTAGGCTCAAGGACTCAAATTTGGCTAGAATTTTTTAGTTTTCAGAAATAAGCGTCTTTTTCTTACATTTTGTGCACTCTATAAATGTACCTTTTTTAAGCTCTTTTTTGATCATATCGCCGCCACATTCGTCGCATTTTTGCTCAACTGGCTCGTAGTTTGAGACGAAGTCGCATTTTGGATAGTTGGCACATCCATAAAATTTACCGCGCCTACTAAATCTCTCGACGATCTCGCCGCCACATTTTGGACATGACACATCAAGCTTTTTAAGCTCACGTTTTGGCTTAGCTGCCGCAGTAGCGCCGGCCTCTGCGCTCTTTTCATTATCTTTTGTGATGTTTCTTGAGTATTTGCATTTTGGGAAATTTGAACAAGCGATAAACTCGCCGTATCTGCCCTTTCTAAGCACTAGCTCGCTTCCGCACTCTGGGCACTTCTCGCCGATAGGAGTTGCTGTTTTTAGGCTTTTTATGCCAGTTTTGCCAGCACTGATTTTTTCCATAAATGGATAGTAAAAGTCGCTTAGCACCTTTTGCCAGTCAGCCTTGTCAAGCGCGATCTCATCGAGCTTTTCTTCAAGATGTGAGGTAAATTCGCTATCGACGATGTTACTAAAGTGCTCCTCTAAAACGCCTATCATGCTAAATGCGATCTCGTTTGGTATGAGCTGCTTTTTCTCGATCCTCACGTAGTCTCTTGATGTTAGTAGCGAGATGGTCGGTGCGTAGGTGCTTGGGCGGCCGATGCCTAGGCTTTCTAGCTTTTTAACAAGGCCAGCTTCAGAGTACCTAGCTGGTGGCTCGGTGAAGTTTTGCGTGCTTTTTATGCTTTGCAAACTCATCTCGTCGCCCTTTTTTAAATTTGGCAAAATTTTATCCTTATCAAGCTCGCCATAAACCTTGTAAAAGCCGTCAAATAGCACCTTTCTGCCACTTATTTTAAATTCGCCTTTTTCGCTTGCAACATAGACATTTTGCGTTTGGCTCACACATGCGCTCATTTGGCAGGCTAAAAATCTATTGTAGATGAGTGTGTAGAGTTTGAGCGCGTCTTTTTCTAAAAATTTAGCTGCGATTTGCGGTGTAAAGTTTAAATTTGTAGGGCGGATCGCCTCGTGGGCTTCTTGTGCACCTTTTGAGCTTGTCGTGTAGCTTATCGCTTTGGCTGGCAGATACTCTTTGCCGTAGTTTTGGAGGATGTGCTCTCTAGCTGCCGCTACGGCCTCTTTGGCTAAATTTAAGCTATCTGTTCTCATATATGTGATAGCACCCATGAAGCCTTCGTGAGTTTGTACGCCTTCATAGAGGCTTTGTGCGATCATCATCGTCTTTTTAGGGCTAAAGCCAAGGCGGTTGCTCGCGCTTTGCTGAAGTGTTGATGTCATAAATGGCGGGCTTGGCTGGATCTTTCTATCCTTGCTCTCGATCTCTCGGACGCTAAATTTCTCATTTTGTAAATTTTCGATGATGTATTTTGCGCGGTCTGGATTTTGGATAGTGAGCTTTTCGATCTTTTGGTTTTCAAATTTAACCAGCTCAGCGTCTAAATCTTTTTTGAAAACAGTGTCTATTGTGTAGTATTCAACTGGCTTAAATGCCTGGATTTCACGCTCACGGTCAACTATTATCTTGAGAGCCGCACTTTGCACACGGCCAGCGCTTAGCCCTTTTTGTATCTTTAAATTTAAAAGCGGACTTAACTTGTAGCCAACGATGCGGTCGAGTAAACGCCTTGTTTGCTGGGCATTGACGCTGTTCATATCGACGTGTCTTGGGCTTTTTAGAGCGTTTTGTATGGCGCTTTTGGTGATCTCGTGAAAGACGATGCGAGGCAGGCTGGTTGGCTCTTTGCCGATGGCATTTGCGATGTGAAACGCGATCGCCTCACCCTCTCTATCCTCATCGGTCGCGAGATAAATTTCATCAGCACCCTTGGCGAGCTCTTTTATCTCTTTTACAATAGCGGAGTGATCGCTGCTGATGCGATACTCTGGGGTAAATTTATCATCCTCTATCTTGATGCCAAAGCTCGTTTTTGGCAGGTCTCTGATGTGGCCCTTCGAGGCGATGACGTTGTAGCTTTTGTCTAAGAAATTTTTGATAGTCTTTGCTTTTGCGGGAGATTCCACGATGATTAAGCTTTTCATTTATATATAGCCTTTGATTTTTTTGGCGTAATTGTAGCAGAAATAATTTTTAAAGTATCAAGACATAAAAATCAAATCCGTCTTCATTATTTTAAAAATTTTTTCATTCATGCCTATAAAGTTTTTAGAAAATTTCACGATATAGTTTTTGTGCGACAAGAAGTCGTAACTAAAAAATTAAAAGGATTTACAATGAGTTTTCGTATTAATACAAACGTAAACGCACTTAACACACACGCTAACGCAGTTAGCAACAACACTGACCTATCTAAGTCACTTAACAAACTTAGCTCAGGTCTTAGGATTCAAACAGCTGCAGACGATGCTTCAGGTCTATCTATTGCAGATAGCTTAAGAAGTCAAGCTTCAGCTTTAGGTCAAGCTATTGCAAACGGTAATGATGCTATTGGTATCATTCAAGTTGCCGATAAAGCTATGGACGAGCAGCTAAAAATTCTTGATACTATCAAGACAAAAGCTACTCAATCAGCTCAAGACGGCCAAACAACTCAATCACGCCAAGCATTGCAAGCTGATATCGTTCGTCTAATGGAAGAGCTTGACAATATCGGTAACACTACTTCATTTAACGGTCAGCAACTACTAAACGGAACATTCTCTAATAAAGAATTCCAAATAGGTGCTTACTCAAACCAAACTGTTAAAGCAAGTATTGGTGCGACTACATCTGATAAGATCGGTCTTACACGTTTTGAGAGTTCAAAACTTCTTACAGGTATGGGTGCAGTAAATCTTAAATTCTTAAACGTTGATGGCGTAAACGATGTAGGTGTTACAGGCGCTACTATCTCAACAGGTATCGGTAAAGGTCTTGGTGCTCTAGCTGAGAATATCAACAAAGTTGCTGATAAAACTGGTGTTAGAGCTACAGCTGATGTTACTTGGAAGGCTAGTGCTGCTATTGGTGGCGGTTTAATTCAGTCTTTAACAATCAACGGTGTTAAAATTGGCGACCTAGATGTTAAAGCAAATGACGCAAACGGTGCACTTGTAAATGCTATCAACTCTGTAAAAGACCAAACTGGTGTTGAAGCTTCTGTTGATGCTGAAACAGGCAAAATGGTATTAACAAGCCGTGATGGCCGTGCTATTGTTGCAACAGGTAAAGATATCTCAAAAGGTCTTGGTGGTAAAGGTAAAGCAGCAGCTGGTACATCTTTAACAGCTGGCTTTGTAGGTAGACTAAATCTAGTTCGTCTTGATGGTAGAGATATTAAACTAGTAGGTGGTGGTAATACTAAGCTATCAATAGCATTCTCTGCTGGTGGTGGTGCTCAACAATCAGTATCCCTAAGAGATGTAAGAGGTCAAATAGATAAAAACCTAGCAACTGCTATGGGCTTCCAAAGAATGAGTGCAGCTTTATCAGTAGCTCAATCTGCAGGTGTTATGACACTTCGCGGTGCGATGGCTGTTATGAGTATCGCTGAGTCAGCTCAAAAAACACTTGATCAAGTTCGTTCAGACCTTGGTTCAGTTCAAAACCAACTTCAAGCTACAGTTAATAACATAACTGTAACTCAAGTTAACGTAAAATCAGCAGAATCACAAATCAGGGACGTAGATTTTGCTAGCGAGTCTGCTAACTTCTCAAAACATAACATCCTAGCTCAATCAGGTGCTTATGCTATGAGTCAAGCAAACAGCGTTCAACAAAATGTAATGAAACTTCTACAATAGTAGTAGCAAATGAGGTTTTGTAAAAGCTACTATAATAGTGGCTTTTAAATTTTAAGACTTTGTAGCAGTAGCAAAGCCTTAAGAGTGTTAATGCTTTTACAATACGCAAACCCACGCCCCAAAGCTTAGCTTTGGGGTTTTATACTTTTGCAATCAATAAAATATCTTAAACTTTGTATATGAGATTTTAAAATACTCATACTAAATTTGATGCTTAAAGCCTTAGCAATAAACTAAGGCTTTAAATTATAAACTAAATCCATCATCAACTACAATATTTTGCCCATTTACATATTTTGATACATCGCTTAGTAAATAGATCAAAGCACCGCAAATATCATTTGCATTAAGCATTCCTTTCATACCGCATCTTTTTTTATATTGGCTTAAAAATGGCTCAGGCTGCCCATCTAAAATTCCTCCAGGACTTATAGCGTTTACGCGGATATTGTCTTTTTTAAACATCTTTGCCATGTATTTTGTCATACCAAGAAGACCATGTTTTACTACTGTGTATTCGATAGGAGAGTGCATATTTGTTCCCTCGTAGGTCTCAAAAGCAGGAGCTCCGATACCTTGTATAGATGAAATATTTATGATATTGCCGCAACCTTGCTCTAAAAAGAATTTTATAAAATTTTGTGAGATATTAAAGTATCCGCCAAGGTGTAAATTTAAAAAGGCATTGAAATCATTCATATCTATCTCAAAAAATTTCTTACCGAAATTTTTGTTTTTTGGATAGGCGTTATTTACCAGTGCATCTATGTGGCCATATTTTGAGTGTAAGAAATTTATGGCTTCATTAACAGAATTTACGTCACTGATATCAATTTGTAAAACTTCTATTTTTGCGTCTTTGTTTGAGGTTTTTATCTCATCTTTTAGTAAATTTGCTCTTTTTGTATCGACTTCTGCTATTACTCCAACTCCGTTTTGACTAGCGATGGCTCTTATGAAAGCGCTTCCTATCCTACCAGCCCCTCCTGTTACTACTATGACTTTATCTGTTAGCATTTTTTTCCTTCATTAAAAACTCTACAAATTTAAAATCCAGTTCACAATCTATATCGATTGATCTGTCTTCACTCATCACATAAAGCCCAGTTTTTGGCAAAAACAATGTATCATTATTTAGCAAGGCTTCACGTTTCCAGATATAGATAGAAGCGTTCATGTCATAAGTCTTTGGTGCATCTTGTCGTCTTACAATGGCTTTTGCTAAAGTTTTTGCAAGCCCCACATGTCCATCAGGATAAATTTCAACCAAGTTAAAGTACGGACTTCTTCTGCTTGGCATTGCGGTTATTAGATTGTCATTTTCATCGTGCAGAAACTGATTGTAAGCGTTTATGATATCGCTCACATCACGAAGTGGAGCTGTTGCATCAAGATCGATCTCATAATCAAATCTTTGTGCGTAATGTTGTTCGCTTTTTAAAAAAGCATCTTTTATCACATCAAGCTTTCCAGCTGTATCGCTGGCCATAGCAGCATCTCTTTTAAAAAAGACTTCTGCACCATATTTTACTGCTGTTTCTGCGATCAAATCGCTATCAGTACTAATTACTATATGTTCAAATAAATTTGACTCTCTGGCCTGTTCTATGGTGTAAGCGATAAGTGGTTTTCCACAAAGCTCACGTACATTTTTCCCCTTTACGCCCTTACTACCGCCTCTCGCACATATCGTACATAAAACATTACTCATTATTTTGCCTTTGAATTTGATCTATTGCTCCCATAGTATCTTGTCCTTCGCTAAAGCTACAAACGTATCTTTGTTCACCTAGGACATCTTTATGCATAGCTAAAAACATCTCATTTCTTTCCAAATTTGGCATGTTAAAAATTTGCCTATTGATATCTTGTTTTGTGAGAGTACCTTTTATGAAATTAAGCTCATAGGTGGAGCCTTCGCACTCCACTCGCACGTTTCTATGCGTCATATGACTTAAATAATCAATGCTTATATTGGCTACTGCATTATTATTTGTTTTGCCAAAGATTAAACATAAATCATCGCTTGTTATCTGCAAATTTGAGATTTTATCTTGAAAGCTTTTTATGCTCTTAAATTTGCCACACAGCCACATGGTATAGTCTAACTCATGACTAAGATCTAGCAAAACCCCGCCGCCTTTTTCTTTGCTAGCACTATAACATTTTGTATAGTCTGCATTTCTCCAGCTTGGTAGATACTGTCCACAACTAGCATTTATGTATAAAATTTTTTCACTCTCCAAAAGCTCTTTTAGTTTTTGTAAAAGTGGATGAAATCTAAGCACGTAGCCTACAAAAATTTTATTATTTTTTGGTGTAAAATCGTAAAATTTCTCAAACAAAGGCTTTTCACAAAGTATTATTTTGTCTTTTACTTTCTCGTCTAGAAATTTTAAATTTTGCAGATGTAAAAATGTGGGAGTTGCTATGACAAAGTAGTCAAACTTATTTAAATTTGAGACTTCTTCTAGACTTTTGTAACAAATTTTTCCACCTACATCTTGGCTAGTAACTAGGCAGATCTCATCTATCTGCGGTAAAGCTTCCAATACTTCGCAATGCCTTTTACCAATCGAACCATAGCCTAAGATAAGAGCTTTCATTTAAAATATCCAATCAAAATATTTTTGCATATTCTTCATTTGCTTTTTGATACTCTTCTAAGCGACCTATATCGATCCAGTACTCATGTATAGGAAACGAGATGACATTTTTTCCTTTGCTTATTGCTTTCTCAAAAAGAGTTGGCATATCGTAAAACTCATTTTGTGGTATTAGATCTAAAATTTCAGGTGAAAGCATATATATTCCAGCACTTACGAAAAATTTCTGCACTGGCTTCTCTGCGATCTCTATTATTTTATTATCATTCATCTTTACCACGCCGTAAGGAACCTCGTAGTCGTACTCTCTTACGCACATTGTGGCTGTGGCTTTATTTAATGTATGATAATTAAGAATATGCTCGAAATTTACATTTGTAAGAAGATCGCCATTCATTACAAAAAATGGTTCGTTTGGTCGCTCTTTAAGTAGACTTAATGCACCTGCCGTACCCATTCTTTTTTGCTCTAAAACGTAGTCGATGTTTACTCCAAATTCTTTGCCGTCACCAAAATAGTCCTTGATGATGTCTGCATTAAAATTTACACACATCGTGATATTTACAAAGCCATACTCTGCAAATTTCTCAACTATCGTCTGAAGTATCGGCTTATTTCCGACCTTTAGCATCGGCTTTGGAGTATCTTTTGTAAGCGGTCTAAGCCTAGTACCAAGGCCTCCTACCATTAAAATGACTTTGTTTGTTTTGCTGACCGGTTTTATAATGTCTTCGATATCTTCTATGCCAACTAGCTTTCCAAGCCCATCTATTAGTGGGATTTTATGAAGCTTTTTAGCAAGGGCTATTTTTAGTATTGACTCTTTTGTGTCGCCAACATTTGCAGTACTTGGACTCTTGTGTACTATGAGATTTATGTTGCTATTTAGATCAAGACCATTTAATAGTCCGCGCCTGATATCTCCATCTGTTACTGTACCTACAAGGCTATCGTTTTCATCCACGACGATAGCTATTTGGAGCCCGCCATTATTGATTGTTTGCAGGGCATCTTTTATGGTTGAATTTATGCTTAGCTTTATATCGTTTACTATTCTCATTTTAAACCTATATCATAAAATTTCTTTTTCAAAATACTATCTAGCTCGATCTCTTTTAAAATTTTAACCATTTTTTTGCTTGGATTACCACCATCATATGGATTGATGGTATTTTTTAAAACTTGCTCAAATTCTTTTGAATATACTTTTTTTATAGCGGCTAAAATTTCTTCTTTAACGGGCCTAACGTCTATCACACTGCTAGCTTTTGCACGTCCTTTTTGTCTGTCACCTATGTTTATGGTGGCTTTTTTAAAGCTTGGGACTTCCGAAAGGCCACTCGAGCTATTTCCTAGGACTATATCAACAAATTTTATCGCACTTAGATATCTCAGCTGCCCAAGTGAAGCAAACGCCACAGCTTTTTGTGGATTTTTACTAACATACTCATCTATCATTTTATTTATCACATCACCATCTATGTCGCTATTTGCTTTTGTAAAGATAAAGCTTGTATCTTTTAGCTCGTCTATTGCTTCTAAAAGCTCGCTAAATTGCTTTTTTGCACTGCTATTTTCAAGCGTTACCGGATGAAATGTGATTAGTATATTTTTTTTAGCAAGCTTGAAATTTATTGATTTTTCAAACTCATCTTTATTTAGTAAATTTAGCTTTTTTATATTTTCAATTCCAGGCCCACCTACATTAAAAACTCTGCTAGGCTCTTCTCCCAGTTGGATTATGCGGTTTGCATACTCTCTTGTAGCTGCAAAATGAATATGGCTCATCTTTGTTATGCTGTGTCTAAAAGCCTCGTCAAATGCCCCTTGAGTAGTTTCTCCGCCATGTATGTGTGCTATTGGTATTTGCATAATACTAGCCACTCCAGCTACGCCAAATATCTCGTATCTATCGCCAAGAAGCACCAATATATCTGGCTTAAGTTCGCTAAAAACTGGGGCAAATTTCTCATAAACTCTTGCCATCTCAGCGCAAATATCAAGACTTATATGAGAACTACTTAAAATTTCTATCTTTTTATCTATCTTAAATTCTTTTTCAATCTCTTTGTATGTGAGCCCAAATTCAGGACTTAGGTGCATGCCGGTGGCAATAAGCTGAAGCTCAAGCTCACTATCTGCCTCGATCTCTTTTAAGAGCCAGTAAAGCAGGCCATATTCAGCTCTGGTGCTTGTCACTACACAAATTTTTCTCATATCAGATCATCTTGTTTATAATCTTTTTGTGAAATTTGCCCAATTACCTCATCCCATCTCATAGGATTTATGCCATCTCCCGGGCGTTTTACACAGATATTTTGTTCGCTAAAAACTTCGCCTTTTTTTATATCTCGTTTTGCTACGATCGACTTTCTAGCTATTTTTATATTTTCGCTCTCACTTTTGCTAAAGCGCTTAAGTCCATTTCCAAGTGCTAGCTCGATATTTCTTATGGCTCCAACCATGGCCGCTAGCTCATCTGGCTCAAGGCTAGCCTTATGATCAGGTCCTGGCATGCTCTTATCAAGCGTAAAGTGCTTTTCTATGATCTTTGCACCCATAGCAACCGCTGCGATATCAACCTCGATGCCAAGCGTATGATCGCTATATCCGACCTCAAGCCCAAAGGCATTTTTAAGAGTTATCATCGCCTTTAAATTTACATCCTCCATCGGCGTTGGATACTGCGTATTTGCATGAAGAAGGCTTATGTTTTCACGTTTTGTACCACTTTTTACAAGTACTTCTATCGCGGCTTCCACCTCGCCTAAATTTGCCATTCCGGTTGAGAGAATGATCTTTTTATTGAGCCCACCTATCTGCCTAAGATATGGTAAATTTGTTATCTCACCACTTGGGATTTTGAATGTACTAAGTCCCAGCTCGTCAAGAAGCTTTATGCTGTCGCTATCAAAAGGAGTTGAGAGAAAAGTGATATTTTTTTGCTTGCAGTAGGCAATGAGCTCCTTGTGCATATTTTCATTTAGCTCGAGCTTTTTTATCATATCAAATTGACTTTCGTTTCTATCAGTGGTTTGTTTTTGATAGTTGGCCTTTTGTGCATTTTTTGAAACTAGATTTTGGGCTTTAAAGGTTTGAAATTTCACTGCATTAGCGCCAGCTTTGGCTGCCACGTCGATCAGCTTTTTGGCTAAATTTATATCACCATTGTGGTTAACCCCAGCTTCAGCTATGATAAAAACACTATTTGACATCAATTTTCCTTTAAAATGCTAGTTTTACATCTTTATAAAAGCATTTTTCTCTAAGCTTCTCATCACATTAGTTCCGCCGCCTATGATAGAATTTTCGCCTATCACAATATACTCTTTGCTAGTTGTATTGCTACCAAAGAATGTCCCATCTTGTACGACAACGCCGCCATTTACCACACTTGCTGTTGAGATATGGCAATGATCGCCGATAGTTGCGTCATGCTCCACAAGCGCTTTTGTATTTATGATGCAGTTTTTGCCGATAGTTGCACCAGCGTTGATCAAGGCATGATGCATCACCACAGTTCCCTCAGCTACACTTGCATGCTTTGAGACATACGCAAGTGGAGAGATAATGACTGGAAGGTCAAAACCTATCTCTTTTAGTAGCGTAAACAGCCTTTTTCTAGGCTCGCTACTTTTTATCTGCCCAACCGTCACCACAGCATTTTTGCATGATTTAAAAACCTCAGTCAGATCATCATCGCTACCGATAATCTCATGGCCAAGCACCTTTTTGCCAATGTTTTCTGCCGTATCTAGGATACCAATTATATTAAATTTAGCTTCACTCTCAATGACATCTATCACACTTTTGCAGTGCCCACCGCCACCTACTAAGACTATATCTTGCACGGCTAGACTCTTACGCTGCTTGGGATATTTACTATCCTATCGCTTAGAAATTTAGCATTTTTTAGCTCATCCCTTTGGCAGACCTTAAACATATCAAGCTCGTTCATAAGCTGCCAGATAGGACGCGTGAAAACGCCATTTTCATTACTAAATTTCAAAAACTCATCTCGTTTTTCACGGCTTTCAAAGAGCACTGCATTTAGCCAAAAATTTGACCTAGCATCCGCTGGCTCATCTATAAATTTCACATCATCAAATTTAGAAAAATACTCTTTATAAATCATCGCAAGCTCGCGTTTACTCTCTAAAAATAGCTCTAAATTTTCTAGCTGTGCTACAAGCAAAGCTGCATTTAAATTTGGTAGGCGGTAGTTGTAGCCGATCTCGCTGTGGCGGTATTCAAAAGGATGTGGCAACTTGGCCGTTGTGGTGATAAATTTAGCGTGCTTTGCTATCTCCTCATCGTTTGTGACAATAGCTCCACCACCCCCGCTTGTGACGATCTTATTGCCATTAAAGCTCATCGCTGCAAGCTTGCCAAAATTCCCTGTATGAGAGCCTTTGTAGTAACTACCAAGGCTCTCGGCGCTATCTTCTACCAAAACGATATTCCAACGCTTACAAATTTCAGCTATCTCATCTATCTTGCAAGGCAGTCCAAAAGTGTGCATAGGAACGCAGGCACGCACTATCCTACCGCTAGTTTTATTTACACAGTTGCCGCCTTTTAGCTTGCAGTTTTTCTCCAAAAACGCACTAAGTGACGTTGGCGACATACCAAGCGTGTCAAGGTCAACGTCCACGAAAACTGGCTTTGCAAAAAGGTAGCTAATGGCGTTGCAAGTGGCTATAAAGGTAACTGGTTGCGTAATCACTTCGTCATTTTGCCCAACACCAGCTAGTTTTAGACAGATATGAAGTGCAGAGGTGCCATTTGTCGTGGCAACTGCAAATTTTGCTCCGATCATTTGAGCTAGCTTACTCTCAAGCTCATCGACAAATTTACCAACACTTGAGACAAAGCTAGAGTCGATGCATTCAAACAGATATTTTTTCTCGTTGCCTATAAATTTAGGCTCATGAAGTGGGACTTTATCCTTGCCAAAGGTGCTTTTTATAAATTTCAAAACCTCGTCAAAATCACATTTTCTCATCGAGATACTTTCCTGTTTCTTTATGCATAAAATTCGGTATAAGCTCGAAAACTTCGCGTAAAATGTCCTCTTTGCTCCATGTCAAGCTTGATTTTAAATTTAAGATATTGTTTTTAAAAATTTCTAGCTTTTTGCTGTCAAAATTTGCATCATTTTTGACTATGCCGATATTTTGAAGTCTTTTCATGTCAAGTCTTTCGCCGTCAACGAAAAACTCCTCATAGTCCTTCTCTCCAGTCGTGTCACTAGGCGCAAAAAGGCAAGGGTAAAAGCCATCTTTTGGAAGCTCTTTTGCAAGCTTTCTGGCCTCCTCCTCATTTTCACATAAAAATGGCTCGTATCCTAAATTAGCCAAGTAGCGCTTGGCTATCTCGCTAAATGTTATAAGGTCTAAATTTTCATCTAATTTTGGGAAAAATATATCTCTATTTTCACCAAAAATGGTACTTAAAAGACAAAGCTCGCCGCTCTCTTTTGGCGTTAGGAAGTAGCGCCTGACGTCGTTTGGGGCGACTATGGGCTGAAATTTTTCTATGCGCTTTTGAAATCCAAAAAGAAGTGAGCCGTCGCTAAATGCCACGTTTGCAAATCTAGCCATTGAGACGTCGATATTTAAAGAGTGTCTAAACGCAAACATCTCCATGATGCGCTTGCTAGCTCCCATTAAATTTACAGGGTTTGCAGCCTTATCGGTGCTAACGCAGAAATATTTTTTTGACTTCATGTAGAGAGCTTGCGCTAGCGTTTTGTCGGTGTTAAAGATATTTGTTTCAAGCATCCTCATAAGCGTAAACGGATCTTTTTCGCTTCTAACATGCTTTAGTGCTGATAAATTTAACACGTAATCAAACCCACCACTTTGTGCCAAGAGTGCATCAAACTCGGCACTTGCAACATCTATGGCAAAAGTTTTAAAGTCGCCATTTATATATCCAAATTCGCTTCTTATGTCACGTACTAGTTCGACAAGGTTGTTTTCAGAGATATCAACGACGTATAATTTTTTTGGATCTCTTATAAAAATTTCTTTTGTCACAGCTGAACCGATAGAACCGGCACCACCAATAACCAGAAAGCTTGAACTTGAGACTATCTCTTTTAAGTCTTTATCAAGTGCATTTATGTCATCTTCAAAGAGATTTTTAGTGCGTCCTATTAAGCTTAAGATGTCCATTTCTAGTCTTCTTTTGGAAAGATGCCACGTTTTTTAAGCTCTTTTATAAGAGGTTTTGAGGCTTCTTTTGTTGTTTCTATATCTGCATTTATACCGCCAGCCGCTGAAAATAGCCAGTATTTATGAAATTCTATCCACTCAACTAATTTATTAGTTTTTTCTTCGTCTGTATCGCTCGGAGCTACTGATACTTTGGCAAGCTCTAACTCTTGGTGATAAGTTGAGATAACAAAAATATTTTCAATATATCTCATATATTTTTTATGAGAGATGCAGTTTTTAAGCTTATCTATCTTATTTGATATTCCTACAAGCTCTTTAAAATGTTTTGTGTTTATTTCGCCCTTGTCTCTTAAAAGCATAAAATTATCAATTTTTGGTGTTAGTTCTAAAAATACTTTTTCTATTTTTTCTTTAGCTTGTGTTTGAACTCTTATTTTGTCCTGTATCACTTCATAAGCTTTTAGTAAATTTTTGTTAGCTACTTTATCGCTATCTTTTTTAATATTTGGTAGGTTTTTAACTTTTCTACCCTTGCAAAGCTCATTCATAACTTCTAAAAATGATTTCTCTATGGCGCCATTTATTCTAGCTCCACCTTCAGTGCAGTTATATGATTTTATATCTTCTAATTTAGCTTGCTCGATATCATTTTCAAATTGATTTTTAAAGAGCGTCCATACATAAGTTGTTCTTACTTCTCCTTCGCCACCATAGGCAATAGTATATAAATTTTCGTCAGGCTGAGCAATAGTGTGACCTTTGGCATGACTTGCACCATCTTTACCAAAAGCAAGATCTTGACCTATAAAAATAATATTTTTATGTCCTAGTACATACGCTAACTGGTAGGCCATATTTGCACAACTATGTCCGACGCCAAGATATCCATATTTGTTTAGCCTAAACATTTTTTCTTCTTGTTGAGGCCTCATCGTAAGCACTAAACGTCTAGGTAATATATTTTTTACAGTTTGGCTGTGTGTGACTGAAGCTACAATAAAATTTATATCATCATCAAATCCAGGGTGCTTTTTTTCAAAAAATGTAGAAGTAGGTATCATTCGTTCAATTGATGTTACATAATCTGGCTTTATGTCATTTCTTGCGAGTATTGGATAGGATGCATCGACACTTATAATGCTTACATAAGGTGCAAATTTCTTAAGTGTTTCTAGTTGTTTATCTAGGCTTGGCCCTGTTGAAACAATGATCGCTGTATCCATAAGACCGTGTCTTTTTTTAACTAAATTTGTATAGCAGTAATTAGTAAGCATATGAGGTAGATTCTCGATATGCTGTTTTGTGCCTATTAGAAGATCATCTATGCTATTTCCATGGGAAACTACATTTTGAGAAAAAGCTCTTGTTATATCTTTATTTATTTTGATATAGTCATCTGCAAAATTATCATAATAGTTAGAGTGGATTATTAAGCTATAAGTTTTAGCATATATATCTAAATCACTATGCGATACGAGATAGTAAAACTGCACATATGTAGCAAATTCGGAATAAAAAAGAACAATTTGTTCATCTTTAAGCTCATCTGATATATCAATAATATTTAAAACAAGATGTATGATCTCAAGTTCTGGTTCTATGATAACAATTTTTTTATGAGTCTTATTTTTTGCTAAAGCTTTATAAAATATACCAGTTCCTAAGCCATAAAAGAAAAGTCCTGGATATCTTTTGTATTTTTTTTCTATATCATCAAGCATTTTACTAATTTCTTCAACCGGATCTTTATATATTGTTTCATTAGATTCTTTATTAATGATGTTTATGTGTATTGGATCACTTTTATCTAGAACGATTTCGTATTTAGTTTGTATACTCATGCCAAAAAGTCTAGCAGCCAAGACCTCATCTTGCTGAAATAATGCTTGAAGATTTTTTTCAAAAATAGGATTTGTTATTCCACTTAAATTTCTTTCTATTGTCTTTTTTTTATCTGACATGAATATCCTTAAAATATGCTAAGTATAGTATTAAAACACTAAAAATTTAAGCAAAAGCTATGCCAAAATTTTTATCTTTCTAGATTCTATTTCGTCAAATTTTAATTAATGTTTAGAGGAAATTATAAAAGCAGTATTTAAATTTAGCCTTTGCAAAGTCGCAAAGGCATGAAAATTACTTCAAAATTCTTGGCAACGTGATGCCTTCTTGCGCCTGATATTTACCATTTTTATCAGCATACGTCACTTCGCACGGTTCGTCGCCCTCGATAAATAGCACCTGCGCGATGCCTTCGTTCGCATAAATTTTTGCAGGAAGTGGCGTCGTATTTGAAATTTCTATCGTGATATGCCCCTTAAATCCGGGCTCAAAAGGTGTGACGTTTACGATAATGCCGCACCTTGCGTATGTGCTTTTGCCTAGGCAGATGGCTAGCACGTTATCAGGCATGTTAAAGTACTCGATAGTGCGCGCTAGAGCGAATGAATTTGGCGGCACGATGCAGACATCGCCCTTAAAATCTACTACGTTTTTCTCGTCAAAATTTTTAGGATCGACTACGGTGCCGCCGATGTTCGTAAAGATTTTAAACTCGTCGCCCACGCGGATATCGTAGCCATAGCTGGACACTCCGTAGCTCACCACGCCGCGTCCGACTTGCTCCTCGGCAAACGGCACTATCATCGCCTTTTCGTGTGACATTTTGCGTATCCAAGAGTCTGATTTTAAGCCCATTTTTGCTCCTTTTTTGGGCGATTATAACGCTTTGCGTCTTTAAAGTAAATTTAATAAAGCGAATAAATTAGATGAAAATTAGTATAATTTTAACAGCAAAAATTAATAAAGGACAAAAATGCAAGAGAAAAATGCAGAAATTTTTACTGGCGAGCGTGCGATGTTTGGGGCAAAAAGTGTAAATTTTACAAACTGTATCTTTGAAGATGGTGAGTCGCCACTAAAGCATAGTTCAAATTTAAAGCTAAATGAGTGCGTTTTTGCCTACAAATACCCACTTTGGTACGCAAACGACATTAAATTAAATGGCGGATACTTAGAGCCTCTAGCAAGGGCTGGCATGTGGTACAGTACAAATTTAAGCTTCAAAGACGCGTTCATCAACGCTCCAAAAAGCTTTAGAAAAAGCTCGCAAATTTCATTAGAAAATATAAATTTTTCAGATGCTAGTGAAACACTTTGGGGATGTGAGGGTGTGAAGATAAAAAATGTTTTTGCAAAAGGCGATTACTTTGGGGCAAATAGCGAAAATTTAGAGATCGATGGGCTAAATTTAGACGGTAACTACTGCTTTGATGGTTGTAAAAATGTCCATATCACAAACTCAAAGCTCATCTCAAAAGATGCATTTTGGAACTGCGAAAACGTGATCGCACAAAACTGCATAATCTCAGGCGAATATCTGGCTTGGAACTCAAAAAATGTGACGCTCATAAACTGTACGATAAAGAGCTTGCAAGCACTTTGTTACGTGGAAAATTTGATCGTAAAAGATTGCATTTTTATGGATACGAGTCTTGCGTTTGAATATTCAAGTGTCGATGTAAGCACAATCGGAGCGATAAAAAGTATAAAAAATCCAAAAAGTGGCGCAATAAGAGCAACAAAGATAGATGAGATCATCATCGATGAAAGTTTAGTTGATACTAAAGGTATTAAGATAATTATTACTGAAAAATAACTTAGCAAAAAAGAGTAGCTTTGAGTTCTCGTTTTTGCTTCATAAAAAAATTTTTTATCTAATTTTCGCTACAATTAGACGCTTATATAAAAATTTAGGAGAATTTTCTATGAAAAAAGAAGATATAAAAGAGCTTATCGAATTTTTTAATGATATGGAGATGAATCATATCAAAATAAAAAGTGGTGATTTTGAGGTAGAGCTTGAAAAATTTTCAGATTATTGCGCACCTGCTAAACCAGCAGCACAAGCACCAGCTCCAGCACCTGTAAATGTAGTCGTTAATTCAGAGGTAAAACCAGCCACAAACTCGCCAAAAGATAGCATAAAATCTCCTATGGTAGGTACTTTCTATGCTGCTCCAAGCCCAGGCGCTGCTCCATTTGTAAAAGTAGGTCAAAGAGTAAGAAAAGGCGATGTAGTAGGTATCATCGAGGCTATGAAGATAATGAACGAGATCGAGGCTGAGTTTGACTGCCAGATCACTGAGATGCTAGTCTCTGACGGACAGCCAGTTGAGTTTGGATTGCCGTTATTTGGCGTGGAGAAAAATTAATGGAATTAAAAAGAATTTTAATCGCAAACCGAGGCGAAATCGCTCTTCGTGCTTTGCGAACGATAAAGGAGATGGGTAAAGAAGCCGTTGTAGTCTATTCAACCGCTGATAAAGACGCACTTTACGTAAAATATGCTGACGTAGCCATTTGCATCGGTAAAGAGCGCTCAAGTGACAGCTATCTAAACATCCCAGCTATTATAAGTGCCGCTGAGATCAGCGAAGCAGACGCTATTTTCCCCGGATATGGCTTTTTAAGTGAAAATCAAAATTTTGTTGAAATTTGCTCACATCACAAGATCAAATTTATAGGACCAAGTGTCGCTGCGATGGCTTTGATGAGCGATAAAAGTAAGGCAAAGCAAGTCATGCAAAGAGCTGGCGTACCAGTCATTCCCGGCTCAGACGGTGCTGTGGCTGATACAAAAGCAGCAAAAGAGCTAGCTAAAAAGATAGGCTATCCAGTCATCTTAAAGGCTGCTGCAGGTGGTGGCGGACGTGGTATGCGCGTGGTTGAAAAGGAGGCTGATTTAGAAAAAGCGTTTTGGTCTGCTGAGAGCGAGGCGATGAGTGCATTTGGTGATGGCACAATGTATATGGAAAAATATATCCTAAACCCACGCCACATCGAGGTTCAAATCATCGGCGATAGCCATGGCAATGTGCTTCACATCGGCGAACGTGACTGCTCCATGCAGCGTCGCCACCAGAAGCTGATCGAAGAGAGCCCAGCTATTTTGCTTGATGAAAAGACAAGAGAGAGGCTACATGAAACAGCCATAAAAGCGGCAAAAGCGATTGGCTACGAGGGAGCAGGTACGTTTGAGTTTTTGGTTGATAAAAATTTGGACTTTTACTTCATCGAGATGAACACAAGACTTCAAGTTGAGCACACAGTGAGCGAAATGGTAAGCGGACTTGATATCATCGAGCTTATGATAAAAGTGGCTGAAGGTGAGGCACTACCATCACAAGAGAGCATTGAGCTAAAAGGTCATGCGATCGAGTGTAGGATAACAGCCGAAGATCCAAATACATTTACGCCGTGTCCTGGAAAGATCACAAAATATGTCTGCCCAGGTGGCCGCAATGTAAGAATGGATAGCCATATCTATCAAGACTATTCGATACCGCCGTATTACGATAGTATGATCGGCAAACTTGTGGTTTGGGATACCGATAGAAATAGGGCGATCCATAAGATGAAAGTCGCTCTTGATCAGCTCATAATAAATGGCATAAAAACAACAAAAGATTTTCACATCGCTATGATGGAAAATAAAGACTTTTTAAGCAATAACTACGATACAAATTATCTTTCAAGACACTAAATTTTTAAGTCAGGATTTGCAAAAAGCAGATCTTGGCTTAAATATTAAAATTTTTTAAGTTTATCTTAGGGGAAGCATGGTAAACAAAATCAAAGATCAAAATACAAAATTTTTCTCAAATGCCGACCTTGCAAAGCTATTTTTCCCTATTGCGGTTGAGCAGTTTTTGGAGTATAGCTTAGGGCTTGCAAACTCGCTAATGGCAGCAAGTGTTAGTGAAAGCGCTGTAAGTGCGATTAGTCTTGTGGAATTTGTCATGGCGCTATTTATTAGCATTTTTACTGCTATCGCTACTGGCGGCTCAGTGGTTGCTAGCCAGTATCTAGGCAATAAACAAAGTGGCAATGCTAAAATCACAGCAAATCAGCTCGTATGGTTTAGTTTTATCTTTGCCCTTTTTGTCGCAGTAGTCATCATAGTTTTAAAAGATATTATCCTAGATTATGTCTTTGGCGATATTGGAGAGCAAGTAAGGCATGATGCTAGCCACTATCTTGTTTTCTCGGCCATTTCCGCGCCATTTTTGGCTGTCTATGCAGCAGCTGCGGCGATCTTTCGCACAATGTCAAATGCCAAGCTTCCTATGTATATTATGGCGGCTGCAAATTTATTAAACGTACTTTTAACAGCCATTAGTATTTATACATTTCATACTGGTATTTTAGGTATTGCTATTAGCACGCTTATAGCCAAGGTGCTCGCTTGCTTCGTCATAGTCTATCTACTCCTTGATATAAGGCTAAAACTTCACATAAGAAAGAGCTTTATCTATAAATTTGACTACGAGATCATCAAGAAAATTTTAAATATCGGTGTACCTTATGGCTTTGAAAATTCGATGTTTTATGTGGGTCGCATCATCGTTTTGAGCCTTGTTTCACTCTTTGGCACAGCAAGTATCGCTGCAAATGCCGTGGGCGGGACGATCGTGATGTTTCAAGTGCTTCCTGGTATGGCGATAGGAACAGGGCTTAGTGTGGTTATCTCAAGGTGTGTTGGCGCAAACGACTTTAATCAGGCTAAATTTTACGTAAGAAAATCAATGATAAGCATCTACATCGTGCAGCTTTTTAGCACAGTAGTAATTTTGCTTTTGCTTGAGCCATTGCTTCTTGTTTATAATCTCTCGGAAGAGGCCATAAATTTAACAAGACAGATCGTCTGGTATCACGGCATCGCGATGTGCCTTATTTGGCCACTTGCCTATACGTATCCGACCGTTTTTCGTGCTGCAGGGGATGCTAAATATCCAATGATTGTAAATTTAGTTTGTATGTTTGCTTGTAGAGTCATCTTGGCCTATGTCTTTGCACTTACATTTGATCTTGGTATGATAGGTACTTGGTTTGCAATGTTTGCTGACTGGGCTGTAAAGGCGGTGCTTTTTACGATTAGATACTTAAAAGGCACATGGATGAAATTTAAAGCTATTTAAAAAGAAATTTAGTAATATACAAGCGATTTTGTCGCAAAGGATAAAAAATGAAAAATGTATTTAAATTTGGTACAGTTTTGCTTACAGCAGCTCTTTTTGCTGGATGTGCGAGTGAGAGTTCAAGGGTTGTTGAGACTCCAAAAGTAGCAAGCTACGGTACAGTTTACAATGGTCAAAAAATTTCAGTTTCGATAGGCCGATTTAATAATCAATCAGCTTACCAAAATGGTGTATTTGCTGATGGCGAGGATAGGCTTGGTAACCAAGCTCAAAGTATTTTGATCACAAATTTACAGCAAAGCGGTAGATTTTTAGTGCTTGATAGATCAAATATGAAAGTGATCAAACAAGAGAGCGAGCTAAGTAAAACCGCTCAAAATCTAAAAGGTGCAAGATACGTGATAACTGGTGATGTGACTGAGTTTGGGCGAAAAACTACGGGCGATCATCAGCTATTTGGCATACTTGGCAAAGGCAAGCAACAAACTGCCTATTCAAAGGTAAATTTAAATATCGTTGATACCAAAACAGCTGAAGTTGTATATTCGGTTAGCGGTGCTGGCGAATACACCCTTTCAAACAGAGAGATCATAGGCTTTGGCGGCACAGCAGGATACGACTCTACGCTAAATGGCAAGGTTTTAAGCCTGGCTATTATTGAAGCGGTAAATAATCTAGTAAATGGCATAGAAAGTGGAGCATGGCAAGTAAAATAAAGCTTGCCAGCTTTGCGCTTTTTGCGCTATTTTTAGCGGGTTGCGGTCATTCAAACGGCCCAAGATCACTTTATTATTGGGACGGATCATATAGTAGCTCGCTATATAGTTATCTAAATGAAGATGGCGATACAAATGAGCAAATTTCACGCTTAGAAAATCTGGTGCAGATCTCAACACAAAAGGGCTACAAGATCGCTCCTGGCGTATACGCACACCTTGGACTTTTGTATCTAAATAACGGAAATTTAGGCGCTGCAAATGCAAATTTTGACAAAGAAGTAGAGAATTTCCCAGAGTCAAGGGAGTATATAAATTTCATCAAAGGCTCTAAAAATTTAACTCTAAAAAAAGTAGAGCAAAAAGAGGGAGCAAATAATGAAAAATAGCCTGAAATTTATAGCCGCTATATTTTTGGTAGTATTTTTTACGGGCTGCTCTATAAAAGAGCCTGAGCCATACGACTACTCAGAATTTTTACAAAAAAGACCTCACTCTATCTTAGTGCTTATGCCAACAAACGATAGTACAGAAATTTCAGGTCCAGCTGCTGTTTTGGCAAATACAGTCGCACCACTAAGTGAGGCAGGATACTACGTATTTCCAGTGGCTCTTGTAAATGATACCTTTAAGCTAAATGGCATAACCGAGCCAAGCGAGATCGCAGCCGTGCCACTAAATAAGCTTGATAAAATTTTCCACGCTGATAGTGTGCTTTATATAAACATAAAAGATTATGGTACGAGCTATGCAGTCATCTCAAGCTCAACAAAGGTTGTCCTTGAAGCAAAGCTTATCGATATAAAAAGCGGCGCTACTCTTTGGCAAGGCAGTGCTATGGCAGCAGAAGATAGCAGTAGTGGCCAAAGTAGCCTACTTGGCATGTTAGTCTCAGCTGTCATCTCACAGGTGGCAAATACCATCTCAGATAGATCATACGATCTAGCAGTGATGGCAGATGCTTATTTATTTTCAAGAGATTGCCATAACTGCATACTTTATGGACCATATTCGCCGTATTACGGCAAAGATGCACAGCTTCATAAAGATAGATAAATTTAATGAATACTCATCGTCTTGGGATACTCCTTACTTTGGTTGGCGGTATCCTTTGGGGATTTAGTGGGGTTTGTGGGCAGTATCTATTTTCACTTGGTATAAATTCTGATTTTTTGGTGCCATATAGACTGATGCTAGCTGGCATTGTTATTGTGATTTTTTATGCTTTTAAAGAACCAAGTGCCGTTTTTGCTCCAATTAAAGATATAAAGCTCCTTGGTGAGTTTTTAGTTTATGCCTTGCTTGGGCTTATGATGACGCAGTACGCCTACTTTTACTCCATTGAGCTTTCAAATGCCGCAGTTGCAACTGTTATTCAATATACTGCTCCTGCTTTAATTTTAATGGTCATTTGCATAAAAGAAAAACGCACCCCAAGAAAACTTGAAATTTTGGCTCTATTTTTAGCCATGCTTGGCGTATTTTTCCTGAGCACACATGCTCAAATTTCATCTCTTGTCATTTCGCCAAAGGCCTTGTTTTGGTGCTTAGTTAGTGCCATTTGCGTTTGTGTTTATAATCTTGCTCCAGCAAGGCTAAATGCGAAATATTCAGTCACTCTCACGCTTGGCTGGGGCATGGTTATGGGCGGGGTAGTGCTTGCTTGTTATATGAGAGTTTGGGATTTTGCTGGGTTTAATGGGATAAATCAATGGCTTGCATTTATTGCTGTTATTACGCTTGGCACCATTTTTGCATTTAGCTTTTATATGATAGGTGTTAAGCTCATAGGCGCAGCAAAAGCTAGTTTATTAGCCTGCATAGAACCGCTAAGCGCAGCATTTTTTGGCTACTTTTGGCTTGGGACAAAATTTGTATTTTGGGATTTTTTAGGATTTGCTCTAATAATCTCTTGTATATTTTTACTATCAAAAAGAGAAAGATTATGATATTTCTAGCACAAACCGATACGACAGCTGGCTTTTTGAGTAAAGATTATAAAGAGATAAACAAGGTCAAAATGCGTGATGAGAATAAACCTTGCCTTATCACGACAGCGAAATTTAGCGTTTTAAATGAGCTTGTTAGAGTGCCAAAAAAGTATAAAAATTTTATACGCCGTTCAAGGAAAGCTACATTTTTGTATCCAAATTTAAAGGCTATTAGAGTCGTAAAAGAGTGCGAGCACGAAAAATTTTTAGCTAAATTTGACTGGCTTTATTCGAGTAGTGCGAACAAAAATGGGCAAAATTTTAATGAAGCTTGGGCTATGAGCGTGGCTGATGAAATAGTAGATGATCATTTTTTCGAAGATACTCCATCAAAAATTTATAAAATTTCTCGAAAAAAAATAAAACGTTTAAGATAACTAGTGAATTTATACGGTCACTACCTTTTTAAACTCATCTAAATTTTTTAGTGCTTCATCTATGCCAATTAGCCAAAATTCACACTTTGTCGTATCTTTTTTAAAGTGTTTTTTCATTAGCTTTTCCACGCTTTTTGTGCCACACTCTATTAAAAATTGTTTATAAATTTTGCAAAATTTTGCTTCATCTTTTTTAAACTCACTTAGAAAAAATTGTGATAGCAGATAGCCGACACTATAAGGATAGTTGTAGATATAGTTATCTGTTTTATAAAAATGTGGCTTAAAATATGGCAAAAATTCTTCAACATCGCTCGTGCTGTCTTTATAAAATTTATCCCAAGCTTGTTTTAAAAGATCGTTTGCATCTTTTTTGCTGACTTGACCTTTTTGTCGCAGCTTTATAAAACCAGTCTCAAACTCGTATCTAACGCTTATATGAAGTAAAAAATTTGCAGCGCTTTTTAGCTCCTGCCATAAAATTTCTACCCTAAGTGAGTCATCTTTTTTTAGCTCATTTCGTAAAAGAGTTTCATTAAATGTACTCGCACTCTCAGCTAAGCTCATTGGAAAATTTGTGCTTAAAACCGGAAGATCACGCATCAAGTAGTAGTGCCAAGCATGCCCTATCTCATGAGCTTGCTGGATTAAGTGCGAAAGAGTATTCATGTAGGTGGTAAAAATTCTTGGTTGCTTAAATTTTGGCAAACTCACAAAAAATGCTCCGCCAGCTTTATTTTCTCGCACATCGCTTTCTATCCAGTGTTTGTCTATCATAAGCTTTATAAAACTATCTTCGCCTAGTGGCTTTAATGCTTTTTTGATGATTTTAATAGCCTCGTCATGAGAAATTTCACTGTGCTTGCTAAGTGGATAAGGTGCCAAAAGATCGCAACTTCTCATGCTTTTGCCACCTAAAAAGCTAGCTCTTACTCTTACGCATTCTCTTATTTTTTCCACTCTTTTGCTAATGGCTTCTTGCATGGCGTTTAAAGTGTCAAGGCTTATTTTATTTTCTTCAAGGCTTGGAGTTAAAAAATCAACTTTTGCTGCCTTAAATTTAGCCAGTCTAAATCCATGAAGCATATTTAAGATATCAAGATAAAGATCGGAAAATTTATCATAGTGAGAACTCAGAGCATCAAACACATTTTTGCGTAAAATTTCATCATCTGATCCTTTTAATATGCCCATACATTTTGCAAGATTATAGCTTTGTGTATTTGCATTTTTATTGGCAGCAGAGATATTTATTAAATTATTTAGATGTCTAAAATTTGCAAAAAGTGGAAAAAAATTTGTGAGTGCTAAATTTGCAAAAAAATCTCGTTCGCTCTTTTTTCGTATTTTGCTCTTACTATTTTTATGCTCTAAATATAGAAATTTTATATGTTTAAATTGAGTGCTTTGAAAAATTTTATCATCGCTTTTTAGGCTATCAAATTTATCAAAAAGTAGCTCCTTTGCCGTATCAAGCCTAGCTTTTTGCTCTTTTATTTTTAGCTCAAATTTACTAGCTAGCTCGTCTTTTGTATTATCGCTACTTTTGCAACGACAAAATGCGAGTAGGCTAGTTACTTCTTTATATGCTTCTTCGTATGAGATGATAGCTTTGGTAAGCTCGCTATTGTTTAAAAATTTAACCAAATTTTCATTTTGTGCTTTTAGATTTTCAAACGATGAGGTAAAAATTTCGCTATTAAAATCTACATAAGAATCATCAAAGCTCCATCTCATATTTTCTCCTTAAAATGATAGTAAAAATACAAATATATGGTGGCTTATAAGACCTAAAATAGCTGGCACGCTACATCTTTTAATGAGCGAAAGCGGGCTAATGTGAAGCATACCTGAAATGGCTACCACTACGCCGGAGACAGGTGAAAGCGGCCTAGCTATTGTGGAGGCTTGATGCATAGGAAGCACGAGCATAACAGAGTTGATGTTTAGGCTCTTAGCTATATTTGGCACCATGTTTAAAAGCGGATAAAAGCTTGCACCATTTGAGCCAGCTATGATTGTAACGATGGTTGTTATAAATACAAAAAGTATAGACATGCCAAGCCCTCCAAAGCCTATGCTTTTTGCCAAATTTACAATAGCATCAAGCATACCAAGAGCTTTAAAACCTTCAGCAAATATACCAGCTGCCACAACTAGCATAACAACACCGCTTAAGCTTTTTGCCATGGCATTAAAAAATACTTTTAGCCCTTCGCCAAGCTTTTCAAAGCTAAATTTATGCCTAAATGCTTCAAATACCATAGCAATTATCATAGAAAGGATTATGACGCTTGATATGTTTAGTTTTATAGTTTTTAAACAATATGGCGAAAAAACTACTACTAAAATCATCGGTAAAAATGGCAAAAGAGCATAGATCATAGGTGCTTGTTCTTTTGGAACATCCACCTTATCGTCAAAACTAATGCTCTCTCCTACATGCTCGCTACAAACCCAACCTTCTTTTTTGTCTAAGTATCTATTCCAAAGAACTAATGCAATGCCGATCACAAGCGCAGTTGGAAGAGCTGCTGGAATTTTATAGATAAAAACATAATCAAGTACCTCAAGTTCAGTTGCTTTTGCAGCAGCGGCTGTCGATGAGCCAAGAAGTACCATTGAGCTAGCTCCACTCATCGCACAAATACTACCAACGCTTAGTTTATTTAGCCCTAGTGATATAAGAACTGGTCCAAGAAGCGCAAGACAAAGTACACCAAGTCCAACCGCACTGGTTATTACCATGCTTATAAGTTTTGCTACGCAAAAAGCTATGAATATCATAAAATATGGGCTTTTTATGGCTTTAAACCTTTTTGTGGCGATGCCTACAAAGGCTTGATTTGCTCCGATATGAGTCATATAACTGGCAAAACCGACCATTAACATAATTAAAAGTCCAAGTTGCGAAAAATTATTTGAGAGCATATAGCGGATAAACTCAACTACATCCAGTAAGGAATTTCCAGTGCTCTTTACCTTTTCTGGTAAAAATTTTCCCGTATCAAGAATGACTGAAGAGACAAGCATGATAACGCCAGATAGTAAAAGCACGAAAGTGGCGTATTTGCCTTTTAAAATCGCCCAGCCTACAACAAAAAGCGTAAGTAGAGCTATGATTAGACCAAGAGTATGCATTTTTGCTCCTTATTAAGATATTTAAAAACCAGAATACAAAAATCAAAAATACACTTAAAATATAAAAAATAATGTTTATATACTTGCAATTATACTACTTGTTATATTGAAATTTCGCTTTTATTTATAAAAATATTATCGATTTTATAAATGAGATTGCTGCTTTTATGACTAAGATGCAAAAGATAAATATAAAAATTTTAATATTAAGTACGACTATTGTAGTGTGATTTAAAGCTAATTAAAATATTCAAAATACAAAAGATGCAAATATTTGGTTTGGCAAAAATTCAAATGATGCCAGTAGCAACTTATTTTAGTATTTACTCCCTCGGAAGTCCGTTTTTACCCTGTTTATTGCTGATTAGCTTACCCGCTTCGTCGTATTTTTTGGCGAGGATGAGCCTACCGCGCTCAAACTCCCCCTCGGCTTCGAGTTTGCCGTTTGCGTAGTAGTGGCGCGCCTCGTCGACCTCCAGCCCGTCCTCAAACGCCACTCTGGCTTTTAGCTTGCCGTTTTCGTGATACTCCTCATATAGGCCGTGATAGCGCCCGTTTTTAAACATCACTTTCGCCGCTAGCGCCCCGCTCTCGTAGTAGTCCAACCCCGCGCCCGTTTGGCGGCCGTCTTTGTACTCGTATTCGCCTCGTAGCTTACCGCTCGGGTAATATTCGCGCGCGACGCCGTCCTTTTCGCCGTCTTTGTAATTTTCTACCACGCGCGTTTTGCCGTTTTCGTAAAATCGCTTCCAAACGCCGTTTTTGCGGTCATTTTTGTATTCGCCCGTCTCCTCCACGGCGCCGCTTTCGTAGTACCACGTCTCCGCGCCTTCTCGCTTGTCATTTTTGTAGGTTCGCTTGCCGCGGATTTTGCCGCTTTTGTAGTAGTCGACGTCCTCGCCGTTTCGAAGCCCGCCGACGTACGGACTGCGTGCGCTAACCTCGCCGCTAATGTAATAGTCCGTGAAAATACCCTCTCGCTTGTCCGCCTTGAAAACGCCCTCCTGCTTTAACGCGCCGCCCTCGTCAAAGTAGTAGCGGCGGTAGCGCCCGTCGCGGACGTCATTTTTGTATTCGCTCTCACCCATCAGCGCGCCGCTATCTGCATGGTAGTTCTTAGCCGTGCCCTCGCGGACGCCGTTTTTTAGGGGGTATTCGTTTGAGGGTTTGTCTCTGCCGTCAAAATAGTCTCGATATCGCACCACCGTACCGCCCTCTACGTCTATCTCGCGTATGAGCGTGGGCGGCAGAGGTTTTAGCCTCGGATAGACCATGCCCATCGCGTTTACGTCATATAGGTCCTCGACGCTGTAACGCAGCATCTTTAGCGTGCCGTCATAGAGCTTACCTTTTACGTAGTAAAGCCCGTTTTTTAGGGTAGCTTCGGGCTTCATTACGATTTTTGGCTCTAGTGCCTGTGCACCGATGGCTAGAAGCGGGAGTAAAAATAGAAATTTTAGGATTCGGGTTAGATTTGATAAACTTTGTGAAAAATTCATATCTTTCTATTCCTTTTCCTTTGATCTCAATTTTAGAGAACTTTAATAAAATTAAGCTAATTTTTCCTATCTCTTTTAGTTTTTTAGCATTCAAACATACATCAGATGTGGCTTTCTATAAATCTAAAATAAAGGTAATTTGATTATCTTTTAATTGTTTCCAATCGCTACATTGGTCTAATTCGGTAGGTGCTTCAATCCTTAAAACCTCATATGCAAACAACCAAAATTCATCATTCAAAGTTTTTGGATTGTTGTTTAGAACTATAAAATTTTTAGCTAAATCCTTATAT
>NZ_PIRR01000018.1:0-39111 GCF_003048555.1 Campylobacter concisus
GCTATAATACGAAACAACAAATTTTATTATTAAGGAATTATTATGTTTGAACTTAGAA
Source organism: Campylobacter concisus (assembly GCF_003048555.1). GTDB lineage: Bacteria > Campylobacterota > Campylobacteria > Campylobacterales > Campylobacteraceae > Campylobacter_A > Campylobacter_A concisus_AO. The sequence goes on from NZ_PIRR01000018.1 coordinate 59, forward strand.
AACTTCCATTTGATGCAAATAGCAATGCAGTAGTTAGCACAAAAACCTGTGAATACCACTACGGCAAGCATCATGCAACTTACGTAGCAAATTTAAACAATCTTATAAAAGATACAAAATTTGCTAACACATCTTTTTATGAAATTCTAACAAATAGCGAAGGTGGGCTTTATAACAACGTCGCTCAAGTTTATAACCACGACTTTTACTGGGACTGCATCGCTAAAAAAAGTGAGATGTCAAGCGAGCTAAAAGCTGCGATCGAAGTAAATTTCACAAATTTTAAAGAGGAATTTCTAAAAGCAGCCACAACACTTTTTGGCTCAGGCTGGGCGTGGCTCGTATTTGATCCAAGCAGTAAAAAGCTAGAGATCGTACAAACTAGTAACGCAAAAACTCCAGTGAGCGACGGCAAAGTGCCACTTCTAGTCGTTGATGTGTGGGAGCACGCTTACTACATCGACAACTTCAACGCTCGCCCAAAATACCTAGAGACTTTTTATGAGAACATAAACTGGGAATTTGTTAGCAAAGCTTACGAGTGGGCGCAAAAAGAGGGCCTTGGCTCAGTTGAGTTTTACACAAAAGAACTACATAAATAATATCTGGCGGGGCTTTTCCCGCCTTTAAATTTCTGCATTATCTAAATTTTTAAAATCAACAAATTTATTAGCAAAAAATTACCTTGTTTTAAAAGAAAGTGTAACTTCAAAAATGGCTCAAAATTTTGTTTTAGCAAACAATTTCTCTTAAATTTAAAAACAATACGAGATGGCTCATCTTTAAATTTTGGTTTTAAACACACTGCTAAATTTATAAGCTACGGACACGATCTTTACCACTTCAAAAAGGCATAAAACGCTCGCTTTTATTGGTCTGCTACATTGTGGTTGGGCGGTTTTTGTACTTAAATTTAAAGCAACCAAATAAAAACTAGTGTAGGTCATCTTACCTTTAAATTTATCAGCAAAACTTGATTTGATGTTAAAAAATGGTGGTGGGGGCAATGTTCACTGTTTCAAAAATGCCCCGAGCTGTATTAATTAGGCAAGGGTAGCTTAAATTTCAAAGCCACCCAGCCAAATTTACTCAATTTATCTTTTTGAAGTGTATAAATTTATACCATTTTGTAAGCGTTTTAACCCTTCAAGCACTCTGGCTCTTTGGGTTGCGATATTCATACGGAGGAAAAATCTATCTCCCCTATAAGCATTGCCGTCATTTAGCCAAAGTCCAGCTTTATCACGCAAGAAATTCATAAAGTCGCTTGAATCCTCGCAAAACGCGCTGCAATCAAGCCATAAAAGATAAGTCGCATTTGAAGGTAGAAGTTTTACTGGTAAATTTTGCTCTTTTATGAAATTTATAACGATTTTTTTGTTTTCAAAAAGATAATCCCTAAGTTCATCAAGCCATGTTTGGCTATCGTTAAATGCCGCTATTGTCGCAGTTATCGCAAATGCGTTTGCTTCGCCTATCTCATCATAATTTACAGCTGCATTTATTCTGGCACGTATCTGTTCATTTGGCGTGACGATGGCTGAGCTTTGAAGTCCAGCTATATTAAAGGCTTTTGTTGGTGATATGCACGTGATTGAGTTATTTTTACACTCTTCGCTAACGCTGATAAATGGTACGTAGCTTAGCCCAGGATCAGTTATGTCGCAGTGGATCTCATCACTGATAACCAAAACATCGTGCTTATAACAAAGCTCGCCTATTTTTTTAAGCGTCTCTTTGTCCCAAATTTTTCCTATTGGATTGTGAGGATTACAAAGAAGCATCATAGTTGTTAGTGGTTGAGCTAGCTTTGCTTCAAGGTCTTCAAAATCAATCTCATAAGAGCCATCTTTATAGACAAGGTCATTTGATAAAATTTCACGGCCATTATTTTTGATGCAGTTAAAAAATACGTGATATACGGGAGCTTGAACTAAAATTTGATCTCCTGGATTGCTAAATCTTCTAATAGCAGTAGAAATCGCTGGTATAACACCAGTGCAAAAGCACATCCAATCGTTTTCAAAGCTAACATCATGACGCCTTTTCCACCAGCCTTTAATCGCTTCGTTCCACTCTTTTGGAATAAATGAGTAGCCAAAGACACCATTATCAAGACGCTTTTGTAGGGCATTTAAAATTTCAGGTGCAGCCTTAAAATCCATATCAGCAACCCACATTGGCAAAACATCGTTTTTCATTCGCCACTTCGATGAGTTGGTGCCATCTCTGCTAATAAGCGTATCAAAATCATACTTCATAGCTTTTCCTTAAAATAAAATTTTAAATCAATTATAACCCAAAAGATACTAATATAATTTGAAATTTTCTCTCAATTTAATATTTCAAAAGGAAAAATGATGAAATTAGCTCAGGCTCTCATTTTAAGAGCCGATACACAAAAACGTTTAGAGCAGCTAAAAGGTAGGTTGCTTGATAATGCAAAAATGCAAGAAAATGAAAGACCTAGCGAAGATCCAAAGCTTCTTTTAAAAGAGCTTGATAGGCTAAGCGATGAGCTATTTAGGCTGATCTTGGCTATAAATTTAACAAACTCAAGTGCAAAATTTGAAGGCGTGAGTCTAACTGAAATGATCGCTAAAAAAGATACGCTAAGCCAAAAAGCAAGCGTGCTTAGGGAATTTGCCAAAAGCGCAAGCCAAAAGGTCGATCTTTACTCAAATAGTGAGATAAAAATTTTAAGTAGTGTTGATGTGGCCACGCTTCAAAAGCAAATAGACGAGCTATCCAAAGAGATCAGAGAACTAGATATGAAGCTACAAGAGGCAAACTGGCAAGTTGATCTTGTAGAGTAAATTTATGGTGAAAATGTAGTTAAAGGCGAGTAAAAAGAAAAATTTATTAGGCTTGCGGGGAGAGAGTAAAAGTTTAAATTTATCCCAGCAATTTAAAAAATGCATTCTTAAAAATAAATGTTACTACCACTTACTGATTTAGCTACGTTTTGGGTGGGTTTGGGGAAGATTAATCTTTATTATGTAAGATTTCATAAAATTTTAAAAGGAAATTTATGAAACTTGACACCTTGATCGTAAAGGGCATTGAAGCTAAAAATAATCCAAATAAAGCGGTCATTCCGCCTGTTTTTTTAGCAAGTACGTTTGTGCAAGATGATCTTGAAAATTTTCAAGAATTTGCATATTCGCGTGGTAGTAACCCAACCAAAAAAGCATTTGATGAAATTTTTGCAAAGGTTGAAGGCAGCAAATACGCATTTAGCTTTGGCTCAGGCATGGCAGCAACAGCGGCGGCACTTAGCCTTATAAAAACAGGGCAAAAGGTCCTACTAAATAGCAACGTCTATGGCGGCACTTATAGGTATGTTACAACCGTTTTTGAAAGCCACGGCATAAAGAGCGAATTTATAGATGATCTAAATTTTTTAAGCGAAGATGACATAAGCAACGATGTAGCAGCGATATTTATCGAAACTCCCTCAAACCCTCTCTTAAGAGTGACAGATATCGCTAGAATTTCAAAGATCGCTCACAAAAAAGGTGCTCTAGTCATCGTGGATAACACATTTTTAACGCCTTATTATCAAAGAGTACTTGATCATGGAGCTGATATCGTGGTTTATAGCGCTACAAAATATATCGGCGGACACGCTGATGTGATCGCTGGTATCGTTACGCTAAACGACGATGCTTTGGCTGAGAAGATAAAATTTGCCAAAAACACGCTTGGTGGCATCATCAGCCCTATGGACGCGTACTACCTAATACGTGGGCTTAAAACGCTTAGCGTTAGGTTTGATAGACAAACGCAAAATACGCATAAAATAATCAAATTTTTACAAAATAATGACGCAGTTAGCGTGGTGCATTTTGCCGGCTCATATAGCGAGCAAGAGGCAAAAATGCAAGCGGCTCAAGCAAGCGACATCGGTGCACTTATCTCATTTGAGCTCGATGAAAAATATGATGTAAATAAATTTGTAAAATCGCTAGAAATTTTTGATCTAGCGGTAAGTCTTGGTGGCGTAGAAAGCCTTATCTGCAGGCCTGCGACTATGACACATGAGGCATATCCAAAAGAGGTGCTAGATAAGATCGGCATAAAGCAAAACTTACTTCGTTTAGCAATCGGTATCGAAAACGCTGATGATCTAATAGCGGATCTTGATCAAGCATTTAAAAAAGCAAAAAAATAATAAAGGAGATAGATATGGCAACTACAAATTTTAAAGGTAGTGAGGTAAATTTAAGTGGAAACGAGGTCTTTGTAGGCTCTTATGCACCTGAAGCAAAAGTCGTAGCACAAGATCTTAGCGAGTTTAGTGTAGGCGGAAACAATGGCGTAGAAGTACTTGTTTGCTTGCCATCACTTGATACTGGCGTTTGCGCAGCAGAGGCTCGTAAATTTAACGAAAAAGTAGCCGGCAAACACGGCGTAAAACTTAGCATCATCTCAAATGATTTGCCATTTGCGATGGGGAGATTTTGCACGACTGAAGGCATAGAAAATTTACGTGTAGGAAGTGACTTTAGATACGGAGAATTTGCTAAAAACTATGGCGTTTTAATGAGCGATGGCCCACTAAAAGGACTACTTGCAAGAGCGGTATTTGTCATCAATGATGGTGTAATAATTCACAAACAAATCGTCCCTGAAGTGACAGAAGAGCCAAACTATGATGCTGTATTTGATGCTATTAAAAGTAGTGGTAGTTGTGGTTGTGGCTGCCATTAAAAAGGACGTTATCTAAGCATCTATTTGATGCTTAGATAATTAATCTTAGTCAAATAGAGATTTTTCAAAAGACTTTACTACAAAGCTTTTTCTATGAAGGCTTGAATAGCCAATTTTAGCAATGGCATCTAGATGTGCCTTTGTGCCGTATCCTTTGTGCCCAGCAAAGCCATACTTTGAGTAAATTTTATCCCAGCCTTTCATTAAACTATCGCGGCTAACCTTTGCTAATATGCTAGCAGCGCTTACCCCAGCGACTTTGCCGTCAGCTTTTATCATCGTTGTGATACCAACACCATAGTCTAAATTTCCATCATAAATGATCTCAAAACCCTCAAAGTGCGCCTTAAAAATTTTGAGCGCTCGTCTTAAGCACTCACTTAGTCCAAGTTCGTCTATTTGTGTATTTGAGAAGTAGATGATGAGAAAATTTGAGCTTTTTATAATCTCTTTAAAAAGCTCCTCACGCTTTTTTGCAGTTAGTTTTTTGGAGTCGTTTAAGCCTAAAATTTCTTTATTTAGCACGCAGGCTGCTACGCTTAAAGGCCCAGCTAAAGCCCCACGTCCAGCCTCATCTATGCCACAAATTTTTGCCATTAAAGTCCGATTTCATCGCTAAAGTAAGGTCTTAGCTCATCAAGTGGTACGCTAATTTGCTCCTCGTTTAAAAAGGTAAGCCCAAGTGGCGAAAGTACAAAATTCTCGCTAACACCTGCTGTTGCGAGGATTGCTTTTAGATGAGGATCATTTATATCTTTAAAAATCTGCTTTAACTTTAGCTTTTTATTGGTTTTAAGTAAGACGACATCGCAGCTAGTTTTATTGTTTTTATAGGTGCAGATACTTTTTATTTTGTCATTTATATAGTAGATGTTGTCTAGGTTTTCAAATTGGTTATTTGGCCATTTTTTACGCTCGCTTTTTAGGTCATAAAGTGTCGAGAGTAATTTATTTTTATTTTTTTTAGCCGATTCTTTGGTAAATATGTCGTTGATGATAGCTTCGTATCTCGTGCCATTTGCTTCAGTCATTTGGATGCCAATATTTAGCATTTCATACTCTTTTTCTTTTTTAATAGTCGCATTATAGGCTTTGTTTTTAACGATTATTTTGCCCTTTAACTCTCCATTTTCATTTTTAACGTCTAAATTTACCTTATCAGATACAGCATTTAGCGATGAAATTTCACTGCTATTTTGCTCAAGATTACCTTTTTCGTAGTCGTATTTTGTACCATCAAAAAAGATATGTCCGCTTATCTTGGCCGGCACTTTAAAGCTCTTACTTTGCTTAAAATTTTCAAATTCATCTTTAAAATAGTTCATATAAACTTCGAATTTTATACCATTTGCCTCGCCAATAAATTTATAAAATTTTGCCCAGTTTTCGTGATTTATCTCATAGCCAAATAGGCTTACTATAAGTATAAAAATCCCAATAAATGCTCTCATGTCCGTCCTTCATAGTTTTGTTGATTATAGCTTCTTTACTTTAAGCTTTTAAAACAATAATCAAATAAAGGTTTAAATTTATAAACCTAGACTCCACCTAGAAAATGGCAAAATTTCGCATTTTATACCCTCAAAGCTAAGCTCGGCTTGGTTTGCGACGCTAATTATCTGAAGTTTACTTACACCCAGCTCTTTTAAGCTTGCGTGGAGTTTTTTAAATTTTAAAAAGATGATCTCTGGCGCAGAAAACGGCACACAGATGATCGCGATCTTCCTTTTATTAAGGAAGAAATCAATCTCTTTTGTGTAGTAAATTTCATCTTTAAATTTAAGCAATTCGCAAAAAACGACATTTGCAAAGACAGCTAAAAAATCCTTTTTTAGATACAAAGCGTTACGAAGTGCAAAATTTGTAAAGTAGAGCTTTTTGCTCGTGCTGCTCTCATCTAAATTTGGTACTAATTCTATAAAGCCATTTTCATTAAGGCTGGTTACTGCGTTATAGACACTATCTTTTGAGATTTTCATCTGCTCTTTTAGGTTTTTGTAGATACCAAAAGTGCTAAGCACATCGTGGCATTTTGGAGCACATTCTTTTAAAATCGCAATGCTTTGCTCGCTCAAATTTGCTCTTAAAAGCTGTTGCAAGTGAGCTGTGACCTCGCTCGAGTCCAAAAATGCACTTGCTATCTCGTTGCCGTGAGCTAAAAAATAGCTAAAAAGCAGGTCTTGGTCCAAATTTTTCTTAAAAAATAGTATAAATTCCTCGTAGTCGAGATAGTTTAAATTTATGCGAGCAAAGCCGTCAATCGTGAGTGAAAATTCCTTACTTGTAAGGATGATATTTTCAAGTGCTGCGCCCTTTAAAAAGTCTAAATTTGCAAGGTCAGCAGCTTGTAAATTTTCAACTGCAAGAACCTTTATCTGGGCATTTTTTTCTAAAAATTCTTTCAAATTTGCTAAAAGCAAGGCTCTGTCTATCCTTAGATCGTCTAAATTTACATAAAGTCTCTCCTCGCTTTTATAATGGCTCAAAAACTCATAAACAAGGGCTGTTTTGCCACTTGAAATGGCGCCAACGATAAGCGTTTTTGGCGAGATGATTTCGTATTTTCTGGGGATAAACTTACTTGATTTAAGCGGCTGATTGTAATAAAGCTCTAATTGGTTCATTTTCTCCCCTTTGTAAGATGTATATGTAAATTTTTGTTATACCGTCAATTCCCCCCCCCCTTATTATAAGCGCGATCTCATCGCTTGTTAGTTCATAAAGCTCAAAAACAAGTTTGTCTATTTTTTCGTCACTTGCCTTGATTTTGTCGTTTAGCGCATCGATATTTTCTTTGGCTTCTAGCTTTTCATCAAGAGTTAAAGTAGGCATATGCTTCTCGTAAAGCTTGATCTTTTCATTGGCTTTTAAAATTTCATCGACCAAATTTATTATCTCGTTTGCTAAATTTTCATTTTGTGACGCGATTTGTGGGATAGGCAAAATTTCTAAGCGATTTGTTGTTATTTCGCCTTCAAGTCCACCTCCAGCATAGAAAAAGTTGAAAATTTTATAAACAGCTGTTGAATTTAAAAAGGCTAATAAAAATTTTAGATTTTCGCCAGTTATGCAATATGCAGTATTGTTTGGAATATTATTATTTGTATCGTAAGCAAATTTCGGACTTTGCACAATTTTTGCACATAAAATTTTCTCTTTTTCGAATTCCTCAAGATATGCGCAGTTTCGCAGATTATAAGGAGTGGCTCCTTTATCAGAACGATTGGAAAGTTTCGGCTCAAATTTATCAAGATATAGTTTTAGCTTAGGAAAATTATCTATATTGATGCGAGGCTCGGTGCCATATCCATTATGGATATTTATGAGCCACAGTCCAGCCCACTCATAGTCATAACGCTTTATATCTTGACCTCGTAAGATCGGCCTAATGAGCTTTTGCGTCCACTCTCTTTCTTCTCCAGTGCAGTTATTTAAAATTTTATTACGGGTGTCACTATCAATAATAAATACTTCATTTAGTCCTGTTTTGATACCAGAATGAATTTTTATGCCCCAATTTTTTAATGGCTCTGCAACTTTTTCGATTTTACTTTTTAGCTCAAATTTACTTTTATCTAAAAAGGTGAAATTTGTTTCGTTTAGCGTGGATTGTGGTATTTGGATAAATTTTTGCATTTTTAAATTTATGGTGCTTGAAGCTAGGAAATTAAATTTTGAATTTTCACCTGCTCTTATTTTTTTAAAAATAGTAATCGCACTATCTACACTTGCGTCTTCAAAAACTTTAACCCCAGTAAAATCAATAATGTGTGTTATTTGTGTATTTTCTAATATAAATTTACGTAAATTTTCACCATAGCTGGCACGGAAAAATTTATTTGAACATATAAAACCTAAAAGTCCATTTTCTTTTAGGCGTGTAATGCCAAGCTCATAAAAATAGACAAACAAATCAGCTGTGCCGCTATAAACTTTATATTTTTGTAGAGCAGGCTTTTGCTCTTTTATCGCCTCTTGTCTGACATAGGGAGGATTGTCGATAACGACATCAAATTTAAAGTCAAAAGGAAATTCTAAAAGCGAGTTTGCAGCTACTAAATTTTTACTAAGATCTGTTAAAACTCGTCCTTTTGCAGCTGTGCGGAGCCAAAGAGATAGTCTGGCGATCTCGACCGCATCGGCATTTATATCTACGCCGTAAAGGTTATTTTCTAAAATGGTGCTTTCTATATCGTAAAGTCCCAAGCCCTCGCCCTCATATACTTTGCGATAAGTGTCTAATGCGCCATGCTCGCTAATGAGAAATTCTAAAGCTTGGTTTAAAAATGCACCAGAGCCGCAAGCTGGATCAAGTATCTTAAGGGATAAGAGCCACTCGCGGTAAGTATAAATTTTATCTTTGATCTCGCTTTCTGCTTTGGTTAATTTTTTGGGATTTTTTGGTGCTAGTAACTCATTTAGATCAAGCCCTAACTCATCTTTTTTAGCTTTACAAAGCGCACCAAGCGAATTTTCAACTATAAATTCTGTTATAAACTCTGGCGTATAAAATATGCCATCTTTTTTACGTTTGCTCTGTTTGGCATCAAATTCATTGCCATTTATTTGCGCATTTAGCTCTTCAAGGTCGTTTAGTGAGCTTTCAAAGATATGTCCTAGGATATTTACACCGATGTCGCTTAAAAAGTCATAGTCGCTTAAAAACTGCGCTTCAAGCACGCTATCGTCCATCTTTAGTGCATCAAGCTCAGTATCTGTGGCAAAAAGTCCGCCATTGTAGCGTTTGATATCAAGACGTTCACTACCTTCATCAATGGCTTTAAAGTAAATTTTGTAAAAGTCATAAAAGCTTAGCTCGGTAACTTGGTTTTGAAATTTATCTTTTATCTCGGCTATCGTGCGAAGCCTTAGTAGTCCGCGGTCTTCGGCAAATAGTATGAAAACAAACCTGTCGCATAGTTTTTGAGTCAGGCTTAAAAGTCTATTTTTATCAATACTAGCATTGTTTTTGCAAATATTTTTAAAAAGAGCAAGTCTAAAAGCACTAAAGTCTTTATAAAATTTGTTTGAAATTTCACGCTCGTGAGTGGCAAATTTCTCTTTTAGTTTTAGCGGCAGATCCGTGCTAATACTCTCAAAGCTAAGCAGCAAATGAAGTCTTTTAAACTCATCAAAGCTTGATGTAAAAAGGTCAAATTTTTCAAATGTTGTTTTATTGCCGATGTAAAAGCGTAGTTCGTTAAAATTTGAAACAACGACATATTTGGCATTGTCGTGTGAGACAAAATAGCGAAAAGCTTGATCTATTGGGCTAAGCTCGCGGTTGTATGGAGTTTTATCAAGATGCTGTGTAGTCTGATCTTTTAGCTCGATCACGCATCTAACTTCGCCATTTATCAGTATCGCCCCGTCTGCCTTTTTGCCGTCAGTTTCGTTCTTTTTCTCGCGCTCAAGATTGAAATTTGTAGGATTAGTAGTGTCTAAAGTGTAGCCAAGGCAGTTTTCAAAGATATCTTTTAGAAACTGCGTTTGAAATTTCTCTTCTTTGAAATTCTTAATGTCGCTAGCTTTTGCCTGATACATTTGCAAATTTATATAACGCTTTTTAAGCTTCTCCTCATCTTGATCTTGGGTTAGTAAGAATTTTGGATTAAAGATCGGCATCTTTTCTCTTTAAAATTTTAATTTCTTGGAATCTTATCTTTTTAAATTTTATATATTCCTTATTAAAAGGAAATAATTAATCAAAATTCATCAAAAAATAGCGTTTTTCTTGACAACTATAATAGCTTTTTTGTAAAATCGCGTTCTCTTTACGAAAAGACAAGCGTCTTTGCTCGTACGATCGCTTGATCCTATGCGAGTTATTTTGATGTAAAGAGGTCGCGAGTTTGCGACAAGTTCTTTTTAAAGGAAAACACATGGAAAGAATCAGGTTAAAGCTAAAAGCTTACGACCATAGAGTTCTAGACCGCACTGTTGCAGCAATCGTAGAAGCTGTCAAACGAACAGGTGCCGACGTTCGTGGCCCGGTACCAATGCCTACAAAGATCAAACGCTATACAGTCTTAAAATCTCCACACATCAACAAAGACTCACGTGAGCAGTTTGAGATGAGAATACACGCTCGTATGCTTGACATCGTAGCTGCTACTCCAGAAACTGTAGATAGCCTAACAAAACTCGACCTAGCTCCAGAAGTTAATGTCGAAGTTCGTGCGATGAAATAAGCGGACAAAAGGATAAGAGTATGGAATATATTGTAGAAAAAATAGGCATGAGTAGAACGATTGCCACGAAGAGTACGCCAGTTACACTACTTAAGCTAGTTGAGGCTAAAGTATGTGAGATCGACGAAAACAAACGTGCTATCGTAGCGTATGCCCACACTAAAGCAAACAACAAAGCTATCGCTGGTCAGCAAAAAAAATACAATCTGACAGCAGAATTTAACAAATTTGCTACGCTTGAAGTAGCTAATAGCGAAGTTGGAAACCTAGACTTTACACCATTAAATGAGGCTAAAATTTTAAAAGTTAGCTTTAACTCAAAAGGTAGAGGCTACCAAGGTGTGGTAAAAAGGCATGGTTTTGGTGGTGGTCCAAAAAGCCACGGCTCACGTTTCCACAGACGCCACGGATCAATTGGTAACTGCGAATGGCCAGGTCGTGTTCAACCAGGTATGAAAATGGCAGGACACATGGGCAATGAGAAAGTTACTGTTAAAAACGAGCTAATAAGCTTTGATGCTCAAAATGGCATCGTAGTTGTAAAAGGTTGCGTTCCTGGTCACAATGGTGCAATGGGTAAAATAAGGATTGTAAAATGAGTAAAATTCACGTATTAAACGATAAATTTGAAAATTCAGGCGAGTTAGAGCTTCCTGCAAGCTACGCTGAAGTAAATCCGCACAACCTATATCTTTATGTAAAATCTTACCTTGCTGGTATAAGAGCAAATTCGGCTCATACTAAAAGCCGTGCTTTTGTAAGCGGTGGTGGTAAAAAACCATGGAGACAAAAAGGACGTGGTGGTGCAAGAGCGGGTTCAACTAGAACTAACGTTTGGGTAGGCGGTGCAGTTGCATTTGGTCCAACAAACGAGAAAAACTATTTTCAAAAAGTCAATAAAAAACAAAAAAGACTAGCTCTTGAGTACGCTTTGGCAGTAAAAGCACAAGATGGTAAAATTTTCGCAGTAGATAGCATCTCAATCGAGTCTGGAAAGACAAAAGATGCAGCTAATATCATCAAAAATTTAAAAGTAAAAGACGCGCTTATCGTTAAAGATTTACTAGACGATAAAACACTGCTTGCTTTTAGAAATTTAGCAAACTGCTATGTAGTAGATGCAAATGAGGTAAATGCTTATCTTGTCTCTACATTTAGTTCGGTTATCATTGAAAAAGCTGCACTAAAAACTATAACAAAAGAGGGCTAAAATGGCGGATATAACTGATATCAAAACAATTATTTATACAGAAAAAACTCTAGGCCTTCAAGAACAAGGCGTTGTTGTTATCCAAACTTCACCAAGAGTTACAAAAAACAGCTTAAAAGCAGTTTTACAAGAGTATTTTGGAGTAACGCCTGTTCGCGTAAATTCACTTAGAATTAGCGGCAAAGTTAAGCGTTTTAGAGGAAGAGCAGGTCAGCGTGATGAGATAAAAAAATTCTACGTTAAGTTACCTGAAGGCGTAAGCCTAGAAAATACGGAGGCGTAAGATGGCTATAAAATCATATAAACCATATACACCTAGTCGCAGATATATCACTGGACTAAGCTCTGAAGATATAACAGCTAAACCAAGCGTTAGAAGCTTGCTTGTTAAACTACCTGCATCTGGCGGTAGAAATAACAATGGTCGTATAACTTCAAGACATAAAGAGGCAGGTGCAAAAAAACTTTATCGTATCATCGACTTCAAACGTCGTAAATTTGGTATAGAAGGTAAAGTTGAAGCGATCGAGTACGATCCAAACAGAAACTGCCGTATTGCTCTTATAGCTTACAAAGATGGTGAAAAGCGCTATATCATTAGACCAAATGGCCTAAATGTTGGTGACGTTATCGCATCTATCGATGAGGGCTCACTAGATATTAAACCAGGCAACGCTATGAAATTAAGATTTATCCCAGTTGGTACTATTGTTCATAACGTAGAGCTAAAGCCTGGTAAAGGTGCTCAAATAGCTCGTTCAGCTGGTGGTTATGCTCAGCTAATGGGTAAAGAAGAGAAGTATGTTATCTTAAGAATGCCAAGTGGCGAGATGAGACAAGTACTAGCTGAGTGTATGGCAAGTATCGGTGTAGTTGGTAACGAAGACTGGGCTAACATCACTATCGGTAAAGCCGGACGTAATCGCCACCGCGGTATCCGCCCACAAACACGTGGTTCTGCTATGAACCCAGTTGATCACCCACACGGCGGTGGTGAAGGTAAGAAAAATTCAGGCCGTCACCCAGTTACTCCATGGGGTAAACCAACTAAAGGTGCTAAGACTCGCCGTAAAAAAGCTAGTGATAAGCTTATAATTTCAAGAAGGAAAGGAAAATAGAGATGGCAAGATCACTCAAAAAAGGTCCTTTCGTAGATGATCATGTAATGAAAAAAGTTATTGCCGCAAAAAATGCAAACGATAACAAACCAATCAAGACTTGGTCAAGACGTAGCACGATTGTACCTGAAATGATTGGACTAACATTTAACGTTCATAATGGCAAGAGCTTTATTCCTGTATATGTTACAGAAAATCATATAGGCTATAAACTTGGCGAATTTGCTCCAACACGCACATTTAAGGGTCACAAAGGCTCAGTGCAAAAGAAAATCGGCAAGTAAGGGGAGATAATATGAGTAAAGCAATTATAAAATTCGTAAGACTTTCTCCTACAAAAGCAAGACTTATAGCAAGAGAAGTTCAAGGTATGAATGCTGAGCTAGCACTTGCAAGCTTGCAATTTATGCCAAATCGTGGTGCTAAATTTATAGCAAACGCTATTAGCTCAGCAGTAGCAAATGGCGGATTTGAGCCAGAAGAGGTTGTAGTAACTAGTTGCCGCGTTGACGCTGGTCCTGTATTAAAGAGATTTAGACCAAGAGCAAGAGGAACAGCGAGCAAAATTCGCAAACCTACTTCTCATGTAATGGTAGAAGTATCTAAACCTGAAAAGAAGGAAGCATAATATGGGACAAAAAGTAAATCCAATAGGTCTTAGACTAGGAATTAACCGCAACTGGGAATCTAGATGGTTTCCAACCAAACAAAGTCTTCCTGAAAATATCGGTGAAGATTACAAAATTCGTGCATTTTTAAAGAAAAAACTTTACTATGCAGGAATTAGCCAAATTCTAATCGAAAGAACGGCTAAAAAACTTCGTGTAACCGTAGTTGCAGCTCGTCCTGGTATCATCATTGGCAAAAAAGGTCAAGATGTTGAAAACCTAAAGAACGAAGTTAGCAAACTTATCGGCAAAGAAGTAAATGTAAATATCAAAGAAGAAAGAAAAGCTCAAGCTTCAGCTCAACTTGCTGCTGAAAACGTAGCTATGCAACTTGAAAAGCGTGTCGCATTTAGACGTGCTATGAAAAAAGTTATCCAAGGCGCTCAAAAATCAGGTGCTAAAGGTATCAAAATTTCAGTTGCTGGTCGTTTAGGTGGCGCTGAGATGGCAAGAACCGAGTGGTATCTAGAAGGTCGCGTTCCGCTTCATACTCTTAGAGCAAAGATAGATTACGGTGTAGCTGAGGCTCATACGACTTATGGAAACATAGGTATTAAAGTATGGATTTTTAAAGGTGAGGTTCTTCAAAAAGGTGTTCAGCCTGAGAAAACTGAAGAAGAGGCGCCTAAGAAAACACGTAGAGCAAGAAGAGGTAAATAATTATGTTGATGCCTAAAAGAACGAAATTTCGTAAGCAAATGAAAGGTCGCAACCGTGGTTATGCGACTCGTGGAGCATCTTTAGCAACTGGCGAATTTGCACTTAAAGCTGTTGAAGCTGGTAGAATAAATTCTCGCCAAATAGAAGCTGCTCGTCAAGCTCTAACTCGTCATGTAAAAAGACAGGCTAAAATTTGGATTAGGGTTTTCCCTGATAAGCCACTTACTAAAAAACCTCTACAAACTCGTATGGGTAAAGGTAAGGCTGGAGTTGAAGAGTGGGTTATGAATATCAAACCTGGTCGTATAATATTTGAAATGGCTGGTGTTAGCGAAGAGCTAGCTCGTGAAGCTCTAACTTTGGCTTTACACAAACTTCCTTTCAAATCAAAATTTGTAACGCGAGAGAGTGAAAATGAAATATACTGAGTTAAAAGATAAGAGCGTTGCAGAATTAAACGCGTTGCTAAAAGAGAAAAAGGTGCTTTTATTTACTTTAAGACAAAAGCTAAAAACTATGCAGTTAAGCAACCCTAATGAGATTAGTGCTGTTCGCAAAGAGATAGCTCAGATCAACACTGCAATTAGTGCAACAAGACAAGGGGCGTAAAATGGCATTAAAAAGAGAAATTCAAGGTGTTGTTTTACAAAAAGCTGGAGATAAAACAGCTACTATTTTGGTAGAAAGACGCGTTATGCATCCAAGATACCATAAATTTGTAAAACGCTTTAAAAAATATTTAGTTCACGATGAGAAAAATGAGACAAGAGCAGGCGATACGGTTGTTGCGATCGAGTGCAGACCACTTTCAGCTCGCAAAAATTTTCGCTTAAAAGCTGTATTGGCAAAGGGAGTTGAGTAATGATTCAAAGTTTTACAAGACTTGCAGTTGCTGATAATAGTGGTGCAAAAGAGTTAATGTGTATAAAAGTTCTTGGCGGCAGCAAAAGAAGATACGCTACACTTGGCGATATCATAGTTTGCTCTGTTAAAAAAGCTCTTCCAAATGGTAAGATCAAAAAAGGGCAGGTTGTAAAAGCTGTTGTTGTAAGAACTAAAAAAGAGGTTCAAAGAGATAATGGTTCGCTAATCCGCTTTGACGAGAATGCAGCTGTTATACTTGATAGCAAAAAAGAGCCAGTCGGCACTCGTATTTTTGGACCAGTTGGACGTGAAGTTAGATATGCTAACTTTATGAAAATTGTTTCGCTAGCTCCGGAGGTTTTATAATGGCTAATGTAAAATTTAAAGTCAAAAAAGGCGATACTGTAAAGATCATCGCTGGTGACGATAAAGGCAAAACTGGTAAAATTTTAACAGTTCTTGCAAAAAAAGGTCAGGTTATAGTTGAGGGATGCAAAATAGCTAAAAAAGCTATCAAACCAAGCGAAAAAACTCCAAATGGTGGTCACGTAAATAAAGAGATGCCAATTGACATATCAAACGTCGCGAAAGTTGAAGGATAAGAGATATGAGTAGATTAAAAGATAAATTTAACGAAACTATCAAGCCAGCTCTCGTAAAAGAATTTGACATCAAAAATCCAATGCTTATCCCTGCGCTCGAGAAGATCGTGATCAGTGTAGGCGCTGGAGACTCTGCTAAAGATCAGAAAGTGCTTCAAAATATGGCTGATACCATTTCACTTATCGCTGGACAAAAAGCAGTTATCACTGATGCTAAAAAATCAGTTGCTGGCTTTAAAGTTCGCGAAGGTTTCCCTGTTGGTATCAAAGTAACTTTGAGAAAAGAGCAAATGTATGCTTTCTTAGATAAGCTAATCAGCGTTGCTCTCCCAAGAGTTAAAGATTTCCGTGGTCTTCCAAAAAATGGCTTTGATGGACGTGGAAACTATAACTTCGGTCTTAGCGAGCAGCTAATGTTTCCAGAGGTTGAGTATGATAAAATTTTACGAACTCATGGTATGAATATTACGATTGCTACTACGGCTAAAAATGATAAAGAGGCATTCAAATTGCTAGAGCTATTTGGTGTGCCGTTTGCAAAAGGAAAGTAAAATGGCAAAGAAATCAATGATAGCAAAAGCTGCACGCAAGCCAAAATTTGCGGTTCGCGGCTATACTAGATGCCAAATTTGCGGTCGTCCGCACTCTGTTTATAAAGATTTTGGAATTTGCCGTGTTTGCCTAAGAAAAATGGCTAACGAAGGCCTAATACCTGGTCTTAAAAAAGCAAGTTGGTAAGGAAGAGAAATGTTAAACGATTTAATATCAGATGGATTAACACGCATTAGAAATGCAAGTATGAGAAAGCTTGAAACTGCGAAATTGCTTCATTCTAAGGTTGTTGAGGCTACTCTTTCTATCCTTGCAGCAAAAGGCTATGTAGAGAGCTACAACGTTATCGAAGAAGGTAACAAGAAATTTATAAATGTAGTTTTAAAGTATGATGAGTACGGCAGAAGCGTTATAAACGAGCTTAAAAGGGTTTCAAAACCTGGTCGTCGTGTTTATCAAGGCAAAGACGACATTAAGCGTTTTAAAAATGGTTACGGAACAGTTATCGTTAGCACAAGCAAAGGCGTTATGAGCGGTATTGAAGCAAGTAAAGCTGGCGTTGGCGGCGAAGTTCTTTGTACAGTTTGGTAATAAACTGCATTAAACGCTATTTAACCTTATAATTTTAAGGTTAAATTTTTTAGCTTGGTAAAATTTTAGATTTTGCCAAAGCTAAATTTAGAAATTCAATGAAGGTTTCGTCAAATTTGACGATAAAATTTACGGCATTGTGGTGTTTATTCGTAAATGTAGGAACACCCTAGACAAGTAAAGGAAAAAAATGTCACGTATTGGAAAACAGCCTATCGCTATCCCAAGTGGTGTAGACGTTAGCGTTGAAAATAATGTCCTAAAATTTAAAAAGGGCAATCATATAAAAGAGCTTGACACAAAAGGTCATGTTGATGTCAAGATAGAAAATGGTCATATAGTTTTTGCTCCAAAAGGCGAAGATCGCCAAAGTAGAGCTTACTGGGGAACATATAGAGCACTTGCTAATAACATCGTAACTGGTATCACTGCGGGATTTACTCGCCAGCTTGAGATCAATGGCGTTGGTTACAAAGCAGCTGCAAAAGGTAAAATTTTAGAGCTTTCTCTTGGTTTTTCACACCTTATCAACTATGAGCTACCAGCAGGCGTTGAAGCTAGTGTTGAGAAAAACGTTATTACTATCAAAGGCGATGACAAACAAGTAGTAGGTCAAGTGGCTGCTCAAGTTAGAGGATTTAGACCACCTGAGCCATACAAAGGCAAAGGCGTTAAATATCTAGAAGAACGCATCATCCGCAAAGCGGGCAAGACATCTAAGAAGTAAGGAGCGGTAAATGACAGCAAAAGTACTAAAAAGAAAAATCGCTCTTAGAATTAAGAGAAAAAGAAGAATCAGAGGTAAAATTTCTGGTGTTGCAACTTGTCCAAGAGTTTCTATTTTCAAATCAAACAGAACTCTTTATGTTCAAGCAATTGATGACGTTACGGCTACTACACTAGCAGCAGTAGATGGTAGAAAAATAGGCATAAAAGCAAATAAAGAAGGTGCGGTCACTTTAGCTAAAGAATTTGCTAAGGCTTTAAAAGCTAAGAAGATAGATGTTGCAGTTTTTGATAGAAATGGTTATTTATACCATGGCGTTATCGCAGCATTTGCTGAAGCTTTAAGAGAAAATGGCATCAAGCTATAACCCAAAGGAAAATCGATGGAAAAATATAATAGAGAAGAATTTGAAGAAGTAATCGTCGATATCGGTCGGGTTACAAAGGTTGTTAAAGGTGGTCGTAGATTTAGATTTACAGCTTTAGTTGTTGTTGGTAATAGAAATGGTCTAGTTGGCTTTGGTTATGGTAAAGCTAAAGAGGTACCAGATGCGATGAGAAAAGCGATTGACGACGCATTTAAAAATATTATTCACGTTAAGATCAAAGGCACAACTATTCCTCACGATGTAGAGGTAAAATACAACGCAAGTAGAATGCTGCTTCGCCCAGCTAGCGAGGGTACTGGTGTTATCGCTGGCGGTAGTGCACGTCCTATTATCGAGCTTGCAGGTATTAAGGATATCCTTACTAAATCACTTGGCTCAAACAACTCAGCAAACGTCGTTCGTGCTACTATAAAAGCACTTAGTTTGCTAAAAAGCTAAGAGAAAGGAGTTAAGATGGCATTAGAAAAATTAACACCTGCTGCAGGTTCAACTCATGCAACTAAAAGAATAGGTCGTGGTCAAGGCAGTGGCAATGGCAAAACTGCTGGCAAAGGTAACAAAGGTCAAAGAGCAAGAAAAGGCTACAATGAGAAAAGAGGTTTTGAGGGCGGACAGCAACCACTTCAAAGACGTCTTCCAAAGGTAGGTTTTACTTCTAAATTTGAAAAACCTTATGTTATTAATGTCGAGAAAATTGCAGCTATAAAAGAGCTTGCTGAAATTTCAATAGCAACAATAGCTAGCGTTCATAAAATTTCAAAGAGCGTTACTAAGATAAAACTAATTGGTGCAAGCGCAAAAGCTCTTGCTTCTAAGATCAAAGACGAGAACGTTAGCGTTAGCGGAACAAAATAATGGATAAAACACTGACCAACAAGATTTTAATCACGTTGGCATTTTTGTTCGCATACAGGATACTGGCTTATGTGCCAGTTCCTGGTGTTAATGTCGACGTAATTAAAGAATTCTTCAATTCAAACAATAGCAATGCCTTGGGCTTATTTAATATGTTTAGTGGTAAGGCTGCTGAGCGTTTAAGCATTATCTCTCTAGGTATCATGCCTTATATTACAGCTTCGATCATCATGGAGCTTTTAGCAGCAACATTTCCGAAATTAGGTCAGATGAAAAAAGAGCGTGACGGTATGCAAAAGTACATGCAAATCATACGTTATGCAACCATTGTTATCACTCTTGTGCAATCAATCGGTGTTTCTATCGGACTTCAAAGTTTAAGTGGACGCGGTGGCGAACAAGCTATCATGATAGATATAAATTTATTTATCGCGATCTCTGCTGTATCTATGCTAACTGGAACTATGCTACTTATGTGGATAGGTGAGCAGATCACACAGCGCGGTATAGGCAATGGTATAAGTCTTATCATCTTTGCTGGTATCGTCTCTGGTATACCTAGTGCGATCGGTGGGACTATAAATTTAGTAAACACTTCTGAAATGAATTTCCTAACAGTCATCGCTATTTTAGCGATCATCTTAGCCACCATCGGTGCTATTATATTTGTTGAGATGGGTGAAAGGCGTATCCCTATTTCTTACTCAAGAAAAGTGATAATGGAAAATCAAAACAAACGTATAATGAACTATATACCGATCAAAGTAAATTTAAGCGGTGTTATTCCACCGATATTTGCTAGTGCGATTTTGATGTTTCCTAGTACTATTTTACAGGCTAGTACAAATCCGATCATCCAAGCTATCAATGACTTTTTGAGTCCAAATGGCTATATGTTTAACGTTTTAACATTTTTATTTATCATCTTCTTTGCGTTTTTCTACGCATCAATCGTGTTTAACACAAAAGATATAAGTGAAAATTTAAAGAAACAAGGCGGATTTATTCCAGGTGTTAGACCAGGTGAGAGTACAGCTAACTATCTAAATGAAGTAGCTGGTAGGCTAACTTTGGGCGGTGCTTTATACTTGGGTATCATTTCAACACTGCCTTGGGTACTTGTAAAGACTATGGGTGTTCCATTTTATTTTGGTGGTACATCAGTGCTTATCGTTGTTTCAGTAGCACTTGATACGATGAGGCGTATAGAAGCTCAGTCTTATACAAACAAATACCAAACTCTAAGTGCAGTAGGTCTATAAAATGGCTATCACGCTAAAAAGACCAGCTGAGATAGAGAAAATGAGAGCGGCGAACAAGATCGTCGCTCGAACTCTTGATCACGTTTCTACGATCATAAAACCTGGAATTTCACTTCTTGAGATAGATAAAATTTGTGAAGATATGATAAGGGCTGCTGGGGCGAAACCTGCTTTTAAAGGTCTTTATGGCTTTCCGAATGCGGCTTGCATAAGTGTCAATGAAGTGGTGATCCACGGAATCCCAAATGAGTACAAGCTAAAAGAGGGCGATATCGTTAGCGTTGATATCGGCTCAAATTTAGATGGTTATTTTGGTGACTCGGCTAGGACATTTGGAGTTGGTAAAATTTCAAAAGAAGATGAGGCTTTGATCGCTTGCTCAAAAGATGCGCTATATTTTGCGATTGACTATATAAGAGCTGGTATGCATTTTAAAGAAATCTGCTACGAGCTTGAGAAATTTATTCTTGGTAGAGGTTATGTACCTTTACGTGGGTATTGTGGTCACGGCATAGGCAAAAGGCCACACGAAGAGCCAGAAATTCCAAACTACCTTGATGGAAACAACCCAAAAGCTGGACCAAAGATAAAAGAGGGAATGGTATTTTGTATAGAGCCAATGATCTGCCAAAAAGACGGCACACCAGTTTTAGGAAGCGATAATTGGAAAGTAACCTCAAAAGATGGTTTGAGAACTAGCCATTATGAGCATTGCATGGCGATAGTTAATGGTAAAGCTGAAATTTTAAGTCAAGCGTAAAATTTATAGCAAAAATTTAAAGAAAGGAGAGTTTGTGGCAAAAGACGATGTCATTGAGATTGATGGAAATGTTGTTGAAGCACTACCAAATGCAACTTTTAAAGTTGAGCTTGACAACAAACATATAATTTTATGTCATATCGCCGGAAAAATGAGAATGCATTATATAAAAATAATGCCTGGCGACCGCGTAAAAGTAGAACTTACGCCATATAGCCTAGATAAGGGCAGGATTACTTATAGATATAAGTAAATTTAGCCTCTTGGCAAATATGCTAAGTAAATTTAAAGCTGGTTTTGGATAAAATCCAAGCTTTGCGAAAAGCTGTATGAAGAATTATTTTCAAAGTTCCCCACTTATTTTGAAAATAGTTGGTTTAAATTCTTTCTTTAGACCTGATGCAGCCCCTAAAAAAGTGGAATAAATTTTTAGGAGACTAAAATGAAAGTTCGTCCTTCTGTAAAGAAGATGTGTGACAAATGTAAAATTGTCAAACGTAGTGGCATAATTCGTGTTATCTGCGAAAATCCAAAACATAAACAAAGACAAGGATAAGGCATGGCACGTATTGCAGGTGTAGATTTACCAAACAAAAAGAGAATAGAGTATGGTTTGACTTATATATATGGTATAGGTCTTTACAAATCTCGTCAAATTCTTGACGCAGCTGGAATTTCTTACGATAAGAGAGTTTACGAGCTTAGTGAAGATGAAGCAGCAGCTATCCGTAAAGAAATTCAAGAGCATCACGTCGTTGAGGGTGACTTGAGAAAACAAGTTGCTATGGATATCAAAGCTCTTATGGATCTTGGAAGTTATAGAGGTCTTCGCCACAGAAAAGGTCTTCCTGTTCGTGGTCAAAAGACTAAAACTAATGCTAGAACCAGAAAAGGCAGACGTAAAACTGTCGGTGCGGCCACTAAGTAAGGCAAGGGTTAAAGGATAATAAATGGCAAAAAGAAAAATAGTTAAGAAAAAGGTAGTTAGAAAAAGTATAGCCAAAGGTATCGTTTATATCAGTGCAACATTTAACAATACTATGGTAACTGTAACTGATGAAATGGGAAATGCTATTGCATGGAGTAGTGCAGGTGGCTTAGGCTTTAAAGGTAGTAAAAAATCAACTCCTTATGCAGCTCAACAGGCAGTTGAAGATGCTCTAAATAAAGCAAAAGAGCATGGTATAAAAGAAGTTGGTATTAAGGTTCAAGGTCCAGGTAGCGGACGTGAAACGGCTGTTAAAAGTGTAGGAACTGTTGAAGGAATTAAGGTATCTTTCTTTAAAGACATTACACCTTTACCACACAATGGTTGTAGACCGCCAAAACGCCGCCGCGTATAATTAGAGAAAAATAGGAGAAATTATTATGGCTAGATATACAGGACCTGTTGAAAAATTAGAAAGGCGTCTTGGTGTGTCTCTTGCGTTAAAAGGCGAAAGAAGACTTGCTGGTAAAAGTGCTTTTGAAAAAAGACCTTATGCACCAGGACAACATGGACAAAGAAGAGCAAAAATAAGCGAATACGGCTTACAACTTCGTGAGAAACAAAAAGCCAAATTCATGTACGGTGTTTCAGAAAAACAATTTAGAAGATTGTTTCAAGAAGCAGCCCGCCGTGAGGGCAATACTGGTGCTCTTTTGGTTCAACTATTAGAGCAAAGATTAGATAATGTTGTTTATAGAATGGGCTTTGCAACAACTCGTCGTTTTGCTCGCCAGCTAGTAACCCATGGACATATTTTAGTAAATGGCAAAAGAGTAGATATACCATCTTACAGAGTTGAGCCAGGTGCAAAAGTAGAGATTGTTGAAAAATCTAAAAACAATCCACAAATTGTTCGTGCGATAGATCTTACAGCACAAACTGGTATTGTTGCTTGGGTAGATGTTGAAAAAGAGAAAAAATTTGGAATTTTCACTAGAAATCCAGAAAGAGAAGAGGTTATCATTCCTGTTGAGGAAAGATTTATAGTAGAGCTTTATTCAAAATAATAGAGGGTATAAAGATGAGAAAGATTACTACATCAGCTTATATGCCAACTGAAATTGAAGTTAAAAGTATTAGCGAAAATGTTGCTAATATTACAGCATATCCTTTTGAGGCGGGTTATGCTGTTACTTTGGCTCACCCATTGCGTCGTCTTCTTTACACAAGTACGGTAGGTTTTGCTCCTATTGGTGTAAAGATAAAAGGCGTTAGCCACGAATTTGACAGTATGCGTGGTATGCTAGAAGACGTAGCTTTTTTTATTATAAATTTGAAAAAGATCAGATTTAAATTAAAAAGTACCAGCGAGCGCGAAGTTATAGAGTATAGCTTTAAAGGACCAAAAGAGATAACCGGGGCTGATTTAAATAACGATCTAGTCGAGATTGTTAACCCAGATGCATACCTTGCTACAATAAACGAAGATGCTGAGTTAAATTTTTCAGTTATCATTCAAAAAGGTATCGGATATGTACCTAGTGAAGAGATCAGAGAAGAGATTGAAGACGACTATATCGCACTTGATGCTTTTTTTACACCTGTTAAAAAAGCAGTTTATGATATACAAAATGTCTTGGTTGAGGATGATCCAGACTATGAAAAGATCGTATTTACTATAACAACTGATGGTCAAGTTAGTCCGATAGAGGCTTTTAAAAATTGTTTAGAAGCCATGTATCAGCAAATGTCAGTATTTAAAGGAATTTTAGATATTGATGTTAGTACTCCAGTTGCTAGCTCAAGTGCAGGTGGTGAGTTTTCAAAGCTACTTTCTAGCGTGGAAGATCTAAATTTAAGCGCTAGAAGTTTTAACTGCCTTGACAAAGCTGATATTAGATTTATTGGCGAGCTTGCATTAATGGACGAAAATGAGCTTAAAGAGCTTAAAAATTTAGGTAAAAAATCTCTTGAAGAGATTAAAGCGGTTATGGAGGAGATAGGCTATCCAGTTGGTGCCGATGTGTTAAAGGATGGCAAAGAGCAACTAAGAAAGAAAATAACCGAGCTTAAAGCACAAATGAGTGTAAAAGAATAAAAGGACAATAGATGAGACATAAACACGGAT
This sequence comes from Campylobacter concisus, assembly GCF_003048555.1. Taxonomy (GTDB): domain Bacteria; phylum Campylobacterota; class Campylobacteria; order Campylobacterales; family Campylobacteraceae; genus Campylobacter_A; species Campylobacter_A concisus_AO. The sequence goes on from NZ_PIRR01000018.1 coordinate 24,276, forward strand.
ATCGCAAACTTGGTAGAACGTCATCTCATAGATCTGCATTGCTTAAAAATTTGGCGATAGCTATCATCAAAAGTGAAAAGATAGAGACGACTTTACCAAAAGCAAAAGAGCTTAGAAGCTATGTTGAGAAGCTAATTACAAGAGCCAGAAAAGGTGACTCTAACGCTCACAGAGCAGTATTTGCTTCTTTACAAGATAAAGAAACAACAAATAAATTAGTTACTGAAGTAGCTCCAAAATTTAAAGAGCGCAATGGCGGCTATACAAGAATCATCAAGACTCGTGTTCGCAGAGGCGACGCAGCAGAGATGGCTTATATAGAGTTAGTAGCTGAATAATTATTAGAGAGCTTCGGCTCTCTTTTTTTAATTTCTTGAATATAAAATTCTCTTACCTTTAAAATAAAATCCTTCTTTCAAAAGCTTTCTAAAGTATAAATTTCTTTAATTATTTATCAAATTTTATTAACCAAAAAATCATAAATTTAATAGTTAAAAGTTGTAAATCCTTTAATCTAAAATCATATATTTTAAATTTTTACCTTTGAACTCTATGCTAAAATTTTATTTTATTAAGACGATATTTGTTTCAGGCATCTAATAAATTTCAAAGGATTTGAGATGATAGGTAGTGTAAATGGAGTAGGCACAAATTTTTATGTTGGCTCGCAAAGTAGTAGAGCACAAGAACTTGATACTAATAATACTAAACTCAATATAGATAAAAATTCTTTAAATAATTTATCTAGTGGTTTGGTTGATGAGCAAAAAAGTCATACCGATACTAGAGGTGAGCCAATAAATTTAAATGAAACAAATACGACAAAATTTCAAAAAAATAGTGAGAATCTAACATTTGCTAGCAATTTCTCGCTATCAGGCATAGCTGCTAATGGCAAGATAAGCATCTGGGGCAAGCTCATGGGGTACGACAAACAAGTCAGCCAAGATGAGATAAATGATCTTAAAAATTTTATCAACCAGACCAAAGCACTTGGCTTTGGCAGAGCTCACGAAGAGATCATAGGATATTATCCAACAGATGTCGATCTCTTTGCAAAAGAGTATACATCAAAACTTGATAACACACTTCTTGGGCTTGGTCACAAGAGCCACATGGAAGGATTTGAGATACTCGATAAGGACCTAAGCATAGATGAGTTTAAGGATAAGTGGATTGATTATGCGCTTAGGCAGTATCTTGGCGAAAGAGTCGGTGTGGAGAGCGTTACAATAGGTAAAAAGGCTATCTCCATGCTAACTAGCACTAACAAGCCGCCAATCGAGTATCAGACGCTACAAAATATAAATTTTACTGACGAAGAGAGCAGACAGAGATTTCTTACGCTTATGAAAGCTGGCATGAAGAGCGGGGCGGATTTTAAAGAGGTGGTAGAGGGCGTTCTCTCGCTTTATAATGTACAAAATACGGATAAACTTGATGGCAACAAAGTCTATGCTTCAGTGATCGGACGAAGTGAGAAACTGGCTACTTACGACATCAATAAAGATGAGAAATTTGCCTATCTTAAGGAGCTAATTCAGCTTGAGAAAAACGGAGTTGATATACTAAAACTAATGGAAAAAGTGGAGCAAAAACAGAAATTAGATATAAAAGTATAGGCTAAATTTAGTTTTTTGCACCGCTTATCTTTATGATTTTAGTCATAAGAGGCTCTTTTTACTTGGTTTAAATTTTTAAATGATAGAATCTTGATTTCTATTATTAAAATTACGGAGAACTCGTGAGAAAGCTACTTTGGCTAAATCCGGTTGTAAAAAATATGTATGACTTCTCTGCGTTAAAAGAGCTCTTGCAAAATAAGGGCTTTAACATAGTAGAGTGCGAAAAAGATCATGTTCGTGATGTCAAAAATTCATATAAAAATTTATGCTCTAAAGGCATGGTTTTAGACAGTCGCTGTCCAAGAGCTGTAAATTTTATAAGATCAAATTTTAAAGAATTTTCAAACAATATTTCAAGCTTAAATCCCATTTTAATTGAAAGCGCCATCGAGCTTAGCTCAAATCTAAAAGAAGATGAGTGGCTTTATATAACAACGCCTTGTGAGGACTTGGCTGAGCTTGGAAATTCTTTAAAATTAGATCAAACTACATTTTTAACATGGAAAAATTTTAAAGAGCTAAACGATATAAATTTACAAATAAGCAAAATAGAATCAAGCCCGATCCCACCTGGATTTTTTGAAAATTTAGGCATAAAAACACTAAGCTTATGCAGTAAAGAAAAGATACAAAACGCATTTTCATATAAATTTAGCGAGCTTAAAAACTATCAGATCATCGAGCTTTTATACTGCGAAAACGGCTGTCACAATGGAGATGGGCTGTGATAGAAATTTTTAAAAAGAGCATTTTAATCCTAGTGATCTTTGCTCTCTGGCAGGTCGTTTGCGAGCTAGAAATTTTCACGCCCTATATCTTGCCAAGTCCTATTACGACACTTAAAACGATGTTTGATATGAGCTTAAGCGGCGAGCTAATAACGCATGTGATGATTAGCTTTAAGCGTATATTTGTTGGTTATATTTTGGCTTTTGTTTTGGCATTTATTTTTGGCGGAGTGGCGGCGCTATTTCCAAAAGCTAGCATTTATTATGAGTGGATACTAGAGTTTTTTAGAAATGTTCCGCCACTTAGCCTTATTGCCATTTTGGTGCTTTGGTTTGGTATAAACGAAACTCCAAAAATTATTATTATCATCTTGGCATCGTTTTTCCCGATGTTTTTAAGCATTTCAAAAGGGCTAACTAGCTGCGATGTGAAGCTTATTGAAGTTGGTAAAATTTTTTGTTTTAGTAAATTTGAAATTTTTTACAAAATCATCCTAAAAAATGCCATAAAAGATATTTTTGTAGGTATGCGCATAGGTTTTGGTTACGCGATGCGAGCGATTGTGGGAGCGGAGATGATCGCAGCTTCTAGCGGGCTAGGCTATCTCATACTTGACGCTGAGGAGCTTTCGCGTGCAGATAGGATATTTGTTGGCATATTTACAATAGGAATTTGTGGCGTACTCATAGATAGGATATTTTTGTTTTTGATATCTAAATTTAGCCTTTTACGAAGTGAAAAATGATAGAAATTTTAAATTTATCCAAGCATTTTTTTATTAATGACAAGCGTATCGACGTTTTAAAAGAGCTAAATTTAAGTATAAAAAAAGATAAAATCACCGTTATACTTGGCAGAAGTGGTTGCGGTAAAACGACTCTTTTAAGGCTTATTGCTGGACTTGAGAGCGTAAGTCTAGGTGAGATAAATTTTAAAGAGCAAGCAAAGATCGGCTTTGTATTTCAAGAGCCTAGGCTCATGCCGTTTCTAAACGTCTATGAAAACATCGTATTTGCGCTTAAAAAGCATGAGATAGAGGCTGCAAAGATCGATAGTCTGATATCTATGATAGGGCTTAGCGACTTTAAATTTGCCGCTGTTTCGCAGCTATCCGGCGGTATGAGCTCGCGTGTTTCTCTTGCTAGAGTGCTAGCATATGAAGCAAATTTGATCCTTATGGATGAGCCATTTGCAGCACTTGATGCTTTTACGAGAGCCAGTATGCAGGCTGAAATTTTAAAGCTCCAAGCCGGTAAAACCATCATTTTTGTCACTCATAATGTCGATGAAGCTCTATATTTAGCAGATGAGATAATTTTGCTTGAAAAAGGTGGGATAAAATCAAACTATGATTTATCAAATTTAGCTAAGTCAAGAGATTTGCTTTGCGATGAACTAATAAACTTAAAGCGTAAAATTTTGAGCGAAATTTAGCGTTTTATAAAATGATAATTAAAACCAAAACGAAGCAAAAAGTTATATAATTTGGAAAAATTTTTAAAGGAGCAAATATGAGAAAGTTTTTTAAGATTTTGTGTGCAGCCTCTTTGCTTTGTCTAGTCGCAAACGCAAGTGAGCTAGATAAGATCGGTATGACCTATGTCAAATCGCCGCTAAATGTCCCCTCAATCGTCGATAAATTTAAAGGCTTTTATGCTAAATCTTTTGGCATGCCAGTCGAATACTCCGAGATCACCTCAGGTGCGAAACAAACGCAAGCGCTCGCTTCAAACTCACTTCAGTTTCTAAACTGCGTGGGCGGAACCTCAGTCATACTTGCTGCGGCAAATAAAGCTGACATAAAGATCATAAGTGCCTATTCAAGAGCACCTGAAGCTTTTGCGATATTTGCTAAAGATAAAGGCATAAAAACCGCTAAAGACTTAAAAGGTAAAAAAATAGCAGGCCCAAAAGGTACGATATTAAATGAGCTTTTGGTTAGATACCTTGCTCTTGGTGGTCTAGGTATAAATGACGTAGAGTTCGTTTCTATGGGCATTCCGGCTGCTCAAGCTGCACTTGAGAATGGTAGCGTCGATGCAGCACTTCTTGCTGGACCAGCTGCTTATAATGCTAAAAAATCAGGACTTAGTATCGTAACAACGGGCAAGGGCGTCATCACTCCAGTCATCGTCACCGCCACAAGTGGAGAATTTTACAAAAAGCATAAAGATCTAGTTGAAAAATTTAAAGAGGCCCAAGATGAAATTTTGGCTTTTATGAAAGCAAATGAGGAAGAGGCATTAAAATTTACAGCTGAAGAGACCGGGCTTAGCATAGAGGCGGTAAAGAGCATGTATCCGCAGTATGACTTTAGTCCAAAGATCACGCCTGAAGATATAAAAGCACTTGAGGCTACTCAAGAATTTATGTTTGAGAGTAAGATGATCGAGCAAAAAGTAGATATAAAATCGCTTCTAATAGATTAAACAAAAAGGGCAAATTTGCCCTTTTATCCTAAAACTTATAATCAAAAATTTACTAAATTTTAGCTCACGTATTTAAAAATCAAAGCTGACTAGGTGTGCCAAAAAGGTTTAAATTATAAAGAAAAATTAGCACTAAGCAAAAATATAGCCATTATTTTTTGCATTTTTATTTTGCTATAATAGCCCAAAAATTTAATAGGAAAAAATATGATCCCATTTAGCGATGAAGAACTTTTAAAACCAGTCAGTGCGAGTTTGCAAAAGGTATTACCAATGCTTGAAAATGATGGCGGTGGCATGGAGCTACTTGGCATAAAAAACGGCAAAATTTATGTAAGACTTACAGGGCATTGTCATGGATGTGCGGCTAGCACAACTACACTAAAATATGGACTCGAAAGACAACTTCGTATGGATATTCACCCAGAGCTTGAGGTCGTAAATATCCCGATTGGCGAGGAATTTGACATTGATAGATTATAAAAAAATAGGCATTAAACACTTCAAGCGCTCTAAATTTAAAGACGCGATCTTTTACTTCTCTCTAGCTTACGAAAAGACACAGGATAAAAATTTACTATTTTTGATACAAATTTGCTCCCTTGGCGAGAAAAATGCAGAGGAAGCAAAGCTTTTATTTGACTATTTTATGGATAAACTAAGAGCTGGCGAAGATGATGAAGGAATGGATGAAATTTTAAAAATCTTAGAATCAAGATTGGCTAGCGATGAGTATTTTGAAGAGCAAGACGCGATCAGCTACGAGGACTTTAAAAAGGCTGTTTATAAGGACGGGAGCTTTAAAAAAGTCTTTGAAAACATCATGTTCTCAACCAAGGTAATGATCTCAAACAAAGATGATTTTTTAGAATTTTTGGGAAATTTGATAAAAAATGACTTCATCGAAATGAGTATAAACTATCTTGAGAGTGCGGCGGTGATGTTTGGCGGTGACGAGCGTATAGATCAGCTTTTTAAAGAGATACAAAAAAGACAAAACGATGAAAATATCAGTAGAAAATAGCTTCATAACAGATGACTCAAACGAGTGCGAAAAGGGCTCATTTTTCGTGCAAACTGCTGCAAACGCAAAATTTGCAGAGGCAGCGGTAAAAAATGGCGCTAAAATAATCAGCCTTGAGGAGTGCAAGAAGCTTTTAAAAATCGATGAAAGCTTAAAGATAGTTGGCATCACAGGTACAAATGGCAAGACCACAACGGCAGCGGCTATTTATGAAATTTTACGAAATTTAGGCAAAAAATGCGGCCTAAGTGGCACAAGAGGGGCATTTATAGAGGGTAAGCAGATAGATGACAAGGCGCTTACGACAAGTGCTATTTTAAGGACGCTTTCATACCTCAAAACAGCCAGCGAGCAGGGCTGCGAGTACTTCGTGATGGAGGTTAGCTCGCATGCGATCGCTCAAAAGCGCATAGAGAGCTTGAAATTTGCTCTAAAAATTTTTACAAATTTAACTCAAGATCACCTCGACTACCATAAGAGCATGGAGGAGTACGCTAGGGTAAAGTCGAGCTTTTTTGATGATGATTGCATGAAGCTTATAAATGCTGACGATAATGGCATTAAATTTAACCCAAAAAACGCTTATACGTATTCGCTCAAAAAGCCAGCTAGCTTTGCACCGATAGTTTATGGACTAAAGGACGGCATAGACGCGGTTATCAAGACGCCAAATGGTGATGTGGAGATAGACTCAAGCTTGCAAGGTGAGTTTAATCTTTATAATCTAATCGCAGCTCTTGGCGCCGTTTGCTTGCTAGAGCGTCCAGACGCGACCGCGCTTTCAAAGGCGATAAGTAAATTTAAAGGTGTTAGTGGCAGAATGGAAGTGGTTAGCACCGATCCGCTAGTCATCGTGGATTTTGCCCATACGCCAGATGGTATCGAGAAGGTGCTAAACTCGCTTAGACATCTAAATTTGATAGCTGTATTTGGCGCAGGCGGTGATAGAGATAGGACAAAGCGTCCAAAAATGGGAGCAATAGCCCAAAAATACGCAAGAATTTGCATCGTCACAAGTGACAATCCAAGAAGCGAAGAGCCAGAGAGCATAATTGATGAAATTTGCGCTGGCATGAGCCAAAATGAAAATTTGATACGAAACGCCAACCGCAAAGAGGCGATCGCGCTAGCCATTAGCAAGCTTGAGCCTGGCTGGGCGCTTGTCATACTTGGCAAAGGCGACGAGCCATATCAGGAGATAAAGGGCGTCAAGCACCCTTTTAGCGATAAAGAAGTAGTAAAAGAGCTTTTAAAGAGGTAAAAATGAATATAGAAATTTTAGCTAGTAAGATCCACAGGGCTGTCGTAACAGACGCAAATTTAAACTATGTTGGCTCGATCAGCATCGGCGAGGAGCTGATAAAGGCTGCAAATTTGATAGAAAATCAAAAGGTTGAAATTTTAGACGTAAATAACGGCGAGAGATTTGCCACATACGTGATAAAGGGCAAAAAAGGCGAAATTTGCCTAAATGGCGCAGCTGCTAGAAAGGTCTGCGTTGGCGACGTGGTCATCATCGTGGCTTATGCTAGTATGAAATTTAAAAAGGCTAAGAAATTTAAGCCAACCATCGTGCATGTAAATAACAAAAACGAGATCATAAAGGAGTAGGCGATGTTTGAGGGATTTGACTTTTCAAAGATGGGGCAGATGCTCGAGGATGTGCAAAGACAGGCCAAGCAGATGGAAGAAGAGAGCAAAAATAAAGAATTTGGAGCAAAAAGCGGTGGCGGACTGGTAAGCGTTAGAGCAAACGGCAGCGGCGAGATACTTGATATCAGCATAGATGATAGCTTGCTTGAAGATAAAGAGAGCATGCAAATTTTGCTAATAAGCGCCGTAAATGACGTGCTAAAATCAGTTGAGGCTGATAAGAAAAACACCGCTTCAAGGATGCTTGGCGGCCTTACTTCGATGGGGATAAAATGAGACTAAAATATAAATTTGCCCTTGCTTTTTTGCTATCAGCGCTTTGCCTAAATGCCGATCCTAGGCCTACGCAAGAGGACTTTAACGCCTGCTTTGAAAAGAACAAAAACTCAATCGTCTCGGTAAATAAACACTTTGGCGTGGCTATCACGAAAAATTTGATCGCAGTGCCAAAAAGCGAGGGAGCTCCGCTTGGCGAATATGTCAAATTTGACCCATATTTGCAGCTTTTCTTAGTGCGCTCTAGCAAGGAGCTAAGCCCTGTTGTGATGGCCGATGAGACCAACGAGGAGCGCATCAAAAAGAGCACTTGGGTTGGCATCTTAAACGACTCTAATAACACTGCCATGGGTCACATCAAGTCTTTGGGGCAAAATTTAGGCGACTTTGACACGTTAAGCTTCGAGTATAACGCGACTGGCGAGATAAACACACCTTGTTGTAAGATGATAGGCATAGCTGTTGGAGCTGATAAATTTATACCAAATCGCTATCTAAAGCACTTTGTATCTTACGATGACGTATATTACGGCGATATCGGCGTGAAATTCTTGCAAAAAGAGGATAAATTTTTTGTGGGTCTTGTTGATCCACTGGGCCGTGGTAAGATGATGATGGTCGATGATGAGCTTGTTAGTGTAAATGGTATCAAACCAAAGAGCCTAAGAGAGCTAAATGAGATGGTGCTTTTTGCTCCAAAAGGCGCAAGACTGGACATCATCGTGAAGCGTGACAGAGAGCAGCTACTCTTTCAAGTGCCAGTAAGCGGCGAGGTGAAATTTAACCAAAGCTTAGAAATAAACGCCCCTTCAAGCCTTGATATACCAAATTTCAACATCATGCCAAAAGAGCCACAAACAATGCTTGATGATAAGACTTTGGTGGATTATGGTATCACGGTGGATAAAAATTTAGTCGTTACCAAGGTCGAGCCAAAGTCAAATGCAGAAATTTTTGGCATCAAGACCGGCGATAAAATTTTGGGTTTTGATAAACAAAGCGTGAGTAGTCGTGAAGAGCTTTTAGAGAAGCTTGGTGAATTAAAAAATTTTACGCTTCTATTTACCAGAAATGACTTTCAGTTTTTTGCAAGAGTACCAAAATGAGCCTACTTGAGGACTTTGTAAAATTTCTAAACGCAAATTTGCCAAAGGCGCCTAGCTTTCACCCTTACTATGAGGAGGCGCTTGGCGTTATGCTAAAGGCTGGAGGCAAGCACTTTAGGGCGCTTTTGCTACTTGGCGTGGTAGATAGCGTGGATAAAAGCCTCACGCAAAAGGCGATGAGAGTGGCTTTAGGACTTGAGATGATGCACACCTACTCACTCATCCACGACGACCTACCTTCAATGGACAATGCAAGCCTTAGGCGCGGCACGCCAACGCTTCACGTCACCTACGATGAGACGACCGCTGTACTTGCAGGAGATGCTCTAAATACCCATGCTTTTTATGAAATTTCACGTGCTGAACTGAGTGCCGAGATACGAGTAAAATGCGTGGAAATTTTAAGCCAAAATGCCGGAACTAGTGGCATGGTGCTAGGTCAGGCGCTTGATTGTTTTTTTGAAAATACAGACAAAGGGGACATCAAAAGAGCAAAGGATAAATTTGGCCTCTCTAGCAAGATGCTAAGCCTTGATGAGTTAGTATTTTTACATATCCACAAGACCGCAAAGCTCATCGCTGCTAGTCTAAAAATGGGTGCTGTGATAGCAAATTTAAGTGAAATAGAGTGCAAGAAAATTTATGATATCGGCCTAAAACTTGGACTTACTTTTCAGATACAAGATGACATTATCGACCTTACAAGCGACGAAGCGGCTGCTGGAAAGCCCGTTCACAACGACCTAGCTAAAAACTCATTTACAAATTTGCTTGGCCTTGAGGGCGCTAAAAAGAAAAAAGATGAGCTTATTTGCGAGATAGAAGAGGCACTAAAACAGATAGATACTGGCATTGCTAAGATGATCTTAGAGCTTACAGATAAACACCTTAGATAAAAGCTAGAAAATTCTAGCTTTTTACTACTAAAAATTTAAAAAATTTATATCATTATTTAGATATTTTGGACAAAAACGCAAGGCAAGTTTTAATCACTTTTTTGTATAATCTAGCGCAATAAAAGGAGATCATATGCTAAAAAAACAAGCCGATACTATAAGATTTTTGTGCGCTGATATGGTGCAAAACGCTAACAGCGGACACCCAGGTGCTCCTATGGGCCTAGCTGATATCATGGTGGTTTTAAGCAACTTTTTAAAACACAACCCTAAAAATCCAAAATGGCTAAACAGAGATAGGTTAGTTTTTAGCGGTGGTCACGCTTCAAGTTTGGTTTATAGCTTCTTGCACTTAAGCGGCTACGATTTAAGCCTTGATGAGCTTAAAAATTTTCGCCAACTTGGCTCAAATACTCCAGGACACCCAGAAATTCACACTCCAGGCGTTGAGGTTGCTACTGGCCCGCTTGGTCAAGGCGTAGCAAATGCAGTAGGTCTAGCCATGGCAGAAAAATACGCTGCAAACGTGCTAAACGAGCCAGACAATAAAATAATCGATCATAAAATTTACTGCCTTTGCGGCGACGGCGACCTAGAAGAGGGCATAAGCTACGAGGCATGTTCGGTGGCTGGAAATTTAAGACTAGACAACCTTGTGCTAATCTACGATTCAAACAACATTACGATCGAGGGCGACACAGCGATAGCTTTTAGTGAGGATGTAAAAGCGAGGTTTGAGGCACAGGGCTGGGAGGTCGCACGCATCGACGGACACGACTATGACCAGATCGAATTTGCACTTGAGCAAGCAAACGAGAAAGAGTCGCCATATCTCATCATCGCAAACACACGCATAGCACGTGGTGCAATGGAGCTTGAAGGAAGCCACCACAGCCACGGTGCACCGCTTGGCGAAGAGATCATCAAAAAGGCAAAGGCCGTAGCTGGCTTTGACCCTGAGAAGAAATTTGCCATTGACGAGGACGTGCTTTTAAGGTTTAGAGGCGCGGTTGAAAAGGGCGATCTTGAAGAGGCGATGTGGAACAAAAAGGTTGAGGCGCTAAGCATTGAAGGCAAAAATTTATTAAACTCGCTTCTTAATCCAGACTTTAGTAAGATCGAATTTCCAGATTTTAGCGACAAAAAGCTAGCCACAAGAGATACAAACCATGTCATTTTAAATGAGATAGCTAAAAAACTTCCTGGCTTTATCGGCGGTAGTGCAGATCTTGCTCCGTCAAATAAGACTGAGCTAAAGGATATGGGCGACTTTCCAAATGGTAAAAATATCCACTACGGCATCAGAGAGCACGCTATGGCAGCTATCAATAACGGCATCGCCAGATACGGCCTTTTCTTACCATTTTCAGCGACATTTTTCATCTTTAGCGACTATCTAAAGCCAAGTGCAAGGATAGCAGCGCTAATGGGCATAAAACACTTTTTTGTCTTCACACACGATAGCATCGGCGTTGGCGAAGATGGTCCGACACATCAGCCTATCGAGCAGCTTAGCACATTTAGAGCGATGCCAAATTTCTACACTTTCCGTCCAGCTGATGGCAACGAAAACGCAGCTAGCTGGCAAGTGGCTTTAAATTTAAACGCTCCAAGTGCATTTGTGCTTAGCCGTCAAGGGCTTGACCCACTTGCAAAAGGTGAATTTGGCGAGGTTAGCAACGGCGCATATCTTTTAAGCTCGTCAAAAGAAGCAAAGATAACATTTATAGCAAGCGGCAGCGAGGTCTCACTCTGTGTAAAAGCAGCTGCACTTCTAGCTGAGCAAGGCATCGGTGCAAATATCGTCTCAGCACCTTGTTTTGACCTACTTTGTGAGCAGCCAGCTGAGTATGTGGCTAGAATTTTAGATAAAAACACAACCATCATCGCAGTTGAGGCCGCAACTGGCTATGAGTGGTATAAATTTGCCGACGCGGTTTATGGCATGAACAGCTTTGGCGCCAGCGGCAAGGCAAATGAGCTATTTGACCACTTCGGATTTACTCCGCAAAAGCTTGCAAATTTTGCTAGCGAACTTATATAAATTTAATCTTGGGGAGTAAAATCCCCAACTGCAATCTAAAATCAAAAAAGGCATTTTATGGAAATTTCTCACGTTATCGTTTTGGCCTTGGTGCAAGGTATAAGCGAATTTTTACCCATTTCAAGCTCGGCTCATCTTATCTTGGTGCCAAAGCTACTTGGCTGGCCAGATCAAGGTCTTGCTTTTGACGTGGCAGTGCACGTTGGTACGCTAAGTGCGATACTTTTTTATTTTAAAGATACGATTTTTAAGCTACTTCGTGACTTTTTTGCCTCGATCGCACAAAGAAAGATGGTAGGCGATAGCTTGCTTGTCTGGTGCGTGGGATTTGCCACCATTCCAGTTGGGATCTTTGGGCTTTTATTTAACAACATTATAGAAGAATACGCAAGAAGCGGCGTTGTGATCGCTATTACTACGATCGTCTTTGGCATAGCGCTTTACTTTGCAGATCTTTGCTCGACAAATAAAAGCGAATATGAAATGACCATAAAATTTGCGCTTATTATCGGCCTTGCTCAAGCTGTGGCGCTCATCCCTGGCGTCTCAAGATCAGGCATAACGATGACGGCAGCCTTATTTTTAGGATTTAGCCACAAGGGAAGTGCGAATTTCTCATTTTTGATGTCGATCCCAGTCATTATCCTAGCTGGTGGGCTTGAGAGTATCAAGCTTATAAAAGACCCAAATGCTCTGCCATGGAGCGACATCGCGCTTGGCGTCATCATAAGCGCAGTTAGTGCTTATCTCTGCGTTAAGCTATTTATGGGGATCATCTCAAGAATTAGGATGCTTCCTTTTGTCATCTACCGCTTGATTTTAGGAGCATTTTTAATTTATCTGTTTTTGTGATTTTAAGGCTTTAGAAAGTAAAAGCCAAGTGTGGAGAAAATTTTCACACTTGGCAAGAATATATAGTGCGAGTATCTTTCAAGAAAAATTTCAAGATAAGCTTGATAATTTAATCCTCTTTTTTATCTTTTTTAATAACATTTAACAGATCTTTTGCAGCTTGATAAGCCCTATCTCCAAATTTCTTAGCTTCTGATTTGATGTCAATTTGTTTGATGTCTTCAAATTTTTCATTGGCTTTCTTCTCAAGATTAGCGATCTCTTGTTTGATCTCTTCGATTTTATCGTTTGTATCAAAATTTAGTTTTAGCTTTTTGCTCTTGTCATTTAGCTCTTGCTTTAAGGCTTCAAATTTATTATTTGCCTCACTCATAAGCTTTGCCATGCCGTTTGACTTTAACTCTTCTATCCTTGAAATAATCTGCTCTCTTGCTTGATCGCTAATGCGTTTAAATTTTGCTAGGTTTGTATCTAGCTCGCTATTTATCACATTTTCGATCTCATTTCTTGCTACACCTTCAAATTCCTTTTCAAGTTCCCTAAGCAAGGATATAAATTCTTCATCAATATTTTTTAAGTTTAGTAACTGTGAGTTTAGCCTAAGCTCATCTGGAGCAAATTTCGCCTCATCTTTAAGTTTTTCTATAGCTCTTAAAATACCATCTCTTGTACCACTTATCGCTCCACTTATTAGCTCTTTTGCAAAGATATGACCCTCATCTGCTAAATTTGCTGCTGCTATGATGATATTTTTTGAAATTTCAAGTATCCGCTCTTTGCTAAACTCTCCTCCAATTATCGCAACATAGGTCATATTTTTAGCTATCGCACCAGCTGTTTCCTCGACATCTTTTGCACCTTCAAGAGTTGTTAAAAATGCGATTTGAGCACTTTCTTTTAAGATACCAAGAAGCCTTGTTTCTCTAATAATCGCATTATTTAAAAGCTCTAAAATTTCCTCTTTTTCACTAAAATTTCTATCTTTTACGACCTCTTCAGCTGCTTCAAATGAAATTTTGAGCCTATTTTTTATCTCTTCACGTTTTGCTTCTATTGCACGATTTAGCTCATCTTTTTTATCAAGTAGCTCGTAAAGTGCCTTTTCTTCAGTGCCGACAATGGCCTGATTTATTCCCTCCATGGCACTTTTTAGATTTTTTGCATTTATGAGATCTTCTTTGTTCATTTTGTCATAAAGCTCATTCATTTTAGCCTTTAAAATTTCTGGCAAAGCATTTATATCTTTGTTTGCAGTATCTTGAAAGAAGTTATTGCAAAGAGCTTTTATGCTTATTAATAAGCCATCGCTGCTTTTATAATCATGTAAATTTTGTTCTAAATTGTTCATATCTTTTACCTTATAAAACGTATTTTGCTTCGTGTTTTAGTGCAGAAAATATCTCTAGCCTCTCTTCTTCGCTCAAAACTAGCACGGCCAAGTCATAGCTAGCGTACTTTTTATCTTTGCTAAATTTTGAAAAGACTAGCTTAAATTCTCTATCTTTTACTATCTCTTTTACCTTTTCTTCTACATTGACATCTGCATCAAATATTATTTTGTATTCCCAATGTGTTGGGTAATCAATTTTTGCTTTTTTGTTATTTAGATCGCATATACTCGCCACTTTTTCCTCCTGTTTTACTCTCTAATACAATATTACTTATTTCCATGCTTTTATCTATAGCTTTTACCATATCATAAATGGTTAAAAGCCCCACGCTTACGCCAGTTAATGCTTCCATCTCAACGCCTGTTTTGCCCTCTATTTTTACACTCACATAAAGTTTAAAAGCACAAATTTCAGATAGCTCTTCGATATCACAATCTACACCTAAAATAGCTAGTGGATGGCACATCGGGATTAGCTCGCTTGTCTTTTTTGCTCCCATTATCGCAGCAATGACAGCCGTTTGGATAACTGGGCCTTTTTTGCCGGTATTTTCTTTTATCGCTTTAAAGGCCTCTTTGCTCATTTTGATGATCCCGCTAGCAGTTGCCATTCTTTTTGTAGGATCTTTTGGGCTTACATCGACCATTTTTGGACGATCTTTCTCATCTAAATGCGTTAGCATTATCTCTCCTTTTTTTGGCGGATTATAGCCTATTTAAACAAATTTAAATTATCAATAGGTTTAAGCTAAAAATATATCAAATACATAAATTTTAGCTTTTTACTTAAATACTAAAGAGAATTCTCATTC
>NZ_PIRR01000019.1:0-38469 GCF_003048555.1 Campylobacter concisus
TTTTTGTTCCTCTGGGATTTTTATTTTATATGGAGGGCTTTTATAAAATAAAAGGATATAAAATCATTTTGACTATTTTTACTATTGCGATACCGTCATTCTTTTTTATAACTCTCACAAACTATATCGCAGAACAATTTGGATTGAGTAATATTAATTACAAATACCTAGTAATTGAAAAAGGTGCTTTGGGGGCTATTTCAGATAAAATTCATCAAAATAACAAAAATATCGGTAAGTGTAAAACTTATTACGAAGAAGATAAAGTAAGCGACGCCATAAAGCTTTACAACATCAAAGCCCTATCAACACTTGGTAAATTTTATTATTTAGAAGCAATTGGTTGTGAAAATAATGAGAAAATAAGATTTGAGCTTGACTCGAGCAAAATCATCTCAAGGGCCAAGAAGTAAGATATTAAATTTATCACTTAAGGTGATTATTAAAAACTAAGCCAAATACTAAAAATGGTGTGTTTTTATAAGCAAAAGCCTTAAGTGAGTTTCATCTTTTACTAAATTTTTATACCGGTGCAAGGCTAAATTTATTAAAAGTTAGCTATCCTAACACATCAATTTAAAACCAAACTTATTTAAGGCGATTAGTTATGATCTTTAAAAATATTGTCGAGAATTTTGCCGTAAATTACGCTCATAATTCTATTCAAAGATCACTATATAATGAATTTAATATAGACATTTTAACCACAACCTACACTAAAACTCCCAAAAAAGACAAAAAGTATATGCTCTACGCGCATGTACCATTTTGTCACACATTCTGCCCATATTGCTCGTTTCATAAGTACCACTATGAACAAGAGCTTGCAAAAATTTACTTTGAAAATTTACGTGAGGAGATGAGGCAGGTTAAAGAGGATGGATTTGACTTTGATTCACTTTATGTTGGTGGTGGCACGACGCTTATAAATGAACCTGAGCTTGAAAAGACGCTTAAGCTTGCAAAAGAGCTTTTTAGTATAGATGAAATTTCAGCAGAAAGCGATCCAAATCACATCTCGCCAGAGAGCCTCGGTCGTTTTGACGGGCTTATCGACCGCTTAAGCGTAGGCGTGCAAAGCTTTGACAACGAGACGCTAAAAAGAGTTGGCAGATACGATAAATTTGGCTCGGCTGAGGAGACAAAAAGAAAGATAGAGCAGGCTATCGCTCTTGGCAAGATCCCAGTTATCAGCCTAGACCTCATCTTTAACCTGCCAAATCAGACAAAAGAGCAGATAATAAACGACGTAAATGTTGCAAAATCGATCTCTCCGCAGCAGATCACCTTCTATCCGCTCATGAAATCGGAGCTAACGAGAGAGAACATCGCTCGCTCGCTGGGCGTATCAAACGTCGATAATGAACGCGAATTTTACGAGATCATTGTGAGCGAATTTGCCAAAGGCGGATATAAGCAAAGTAACGCTTGGGCGTTTTCAAACGAAAAAAGCGCCGATCTTCGCGACGAATACGTGGGCTCAAATTTAGAGTACGTGGGTGTGGGCAGCGGTGCATTTAGCTTCCTTGACGGCGAGCTTGTGATAAACGCATTTAACCTACTTGATTACGGCAGAAAGATCAAGGGTAGACAAAGCCCGGTCATCGCAAAATGCGCATTTAGCAAAAAAGAGAGACTGAAATACACGTTTTTAACAAGGCTTTTTGACGGCGCCGTGGATATCAAAGCCTACAACGAGCAAAACGACGCAAACATCAACAAAGACCTCTTTGTCGAGCTTAGCTTGCTAAAGCTAGTAAACGCGATCTACGAAGAAAACGGCGTTATCAAGCCGACGTTTTTCGGCAAATACATCTGCGTCGTACTCATGCGCGACTTTTACGCGGGCATGGATAAGGTGCGCGCGATATTTAAAAACGACGCGAAGATCAAACGCAGCAAAGTGCTTCGCATCATGAGCGAAGACACCGAGCAAAAATTTGATCAAAATATCATTCAGCCTCGCGCCGCTATGTAATGCTTGTAAATTTAATAAAAAGCAATCTTTTTTCAATAATCAAAATAGTGATCCTGACGCTTGCCTTTAGCGGGCTTGGCGTCTGGACGCTCTCTTTTATCAACAACGAACTTGTAAATTTAAAAGAATTTGACGCGGTCATAGCGATCAAATTTATAGCTATCTTGATCTTATTTTTCATAAGCGCCATCGCCGCAAATATCTCACTTACAAATTTTGGACATAAATTTATCTATGAGCTTAGATATCAAAGTGTAAAGCAAATTTTAGACACGCCAAATAGCGTGATAAACGAGATCGGCAAGGCAAAGATCATAGCTAGTCTAAACAACGACATAAAGACGATCACATTTGCTTTTATGAGTGCTACTGGCTTTATACAAAGCCTAGTTTTCATCATTTGTGCCAGCTTTTATCTAGCCTACATCGCGCCAAAAGTATTTATATTTAGCGCAGTTTGGATCGGCGCCACGCTCGTTATAAACACACTTTTGATGAAAAAGATCCACTTTTATTTTAAAGACTCAAGGACGCAAGATGACGCGCTGCAAAGGCACTATGAAGACATCGTTGAGGGACATAGAGAGCTTAGTCTAAACAGGGCAAGGGCAAGCGTCTGCTTTGACGAGCTAAATTTGACAGGCGACAAGAAGCGCCAAAGCATGGTAAAAGCAGACGTCTATCACGCGCTAAGTGATAATTTTACCAACGTAATGCTCCTTGGTGCGGTCGGACTTTGCGTATTTTTGTGTGTGGCATTTGGCTGGGCGAGCCTGCAAACGGCACTTAGTATAAGCCTAACGATACTATTTTTAAGAGGCTCTTTTATGAGTATGGTAGGCTCCATACCAGCTGCACTTAGCGCAAAGGTGAGTTTAGAGAAGATCATGAGCTTGAATTTAAATAAATTTAAGGAAGGCTTTAAATTTGATGATAGTCTAAGCGACGAGTGGCAAAGTATCAGGCTAAAGGATATAAATTTCAACTACGACCACGGCAAATTTAGCCTAAATGATGTAAATTTAGAGATCAAACGCGGCGAGATAGCATTTATCATCGGTAAAAATGGCAGTGGCAAAAGCACGCTTATAAATTTACTTTGTGGCCTTATCCGCCCAAGTAGTGGCAAAATTTACCTTGATAGCACAAAGATAGATGAAGCAAATTTACAAAGCTATCAGGCAAAGATAAGTGCTATTTTTGCGGATTTTTATCTATTTTCGCAAACGCTCTCACATGATGGCTTTGCCAACCAAAGCGATATAGAGGGGCTCTTGGCTCTGCTTGAGATCGACAAAAAGGTAAGCGTGGTGGATAATAAGCTTAGCACTACGCAGCTCTCAACCGGCCAGAGAAAGCGCCTAAGCCTACTAATAGCCATTTTAGAGCACAGGTCTATCCTTATCCTTGATGAGTGGGCAGCCGATCAAGATCCACTTTTTAAGCGTAAATTTTACAGGGAAATTTTGCCATTTTTACAAAGTAAAGGCATAAGTGTCATCGCTGTAAGCCATGATGATAGCTACTTTGACATGGCAACTAGGATCATTTTAGTTAAAGATGGCTTCGTAAAAGAGCTTGATGAGAGCGAGCGAATAAGCGCTGCAAAAGATGCGGTTGAGAAGATAAAATAAGCGAAATTTTTACACAAAATCACAATAGCTACCACGGTCTTGAGCCATTTCAAGGTCAAATAAATTTAATTTTAGTAGAATCTTGAAAATTAAAAGAAGGCAAAGTATGTCACACTCAGAGCTTGAAAGCACCTATTTTGGTGCATTTATCATACTTTTACTAGCAACTTGTTCATTTGGCTTGATAACATTTCTTTCCTCAAAAATAAGCAAAAAACTAGCTAACCGCAATACCCAGCGTTTAAAACTTGGCTTTTACGAGTGTGGGCCAACCACAGTAAAACAACCAAATAAGATAAATATCCACTATTTTTTTTATGGAATTTTATTTATTTTATTTGATGTTGAGGTCATTTTTATGTATCCATGGGCGGTAGATTTTAGGCTACTTGGAGTATTTGGATTTATCGAGATGCTGCTTTTTGTGGCGATTTTATTAATTGGCTTTGCTTACGCTTGGCAAAAAGGAGTCTTTAAGTGGCAAAGCATCAGATAAACTACGCTGCAAATGGTGGCTTGCCAGTAGTTTTAACAACAGTTGACAAGCTAGTTCAGTGGGGTAGAAGCAACTCGCTTTGGGCACTTAGCTACGGGCTTGCATGCTGTGCGATCGAGATGATGGCAAGCGGAGCTAGTAGGTATGACTTTGATAGATTTGGCACTATATTTCGCGCAAGTCCAAGACACTCAGAGGTGATGATCATAGCTGGCACGCTAACTAAAAAACACGCAGAATTTACAAGGCGTCTTTATGATCAGATGCCTGAGCCAAAATGGGTCATCTCGATGGGTAGCTGCGCAAATACTGGCGGCATGTTTAACACCTATTCAACCGTTCAAGGTGTCGATAGAATAATACCAGTTGATATCTACATCCCAGGCTGTGCTCCTCGCCCAGAGACACTTCAGTATGCACTTATGATGCTTCAAAAAAAGATAAGAAAGCAAAGTGCATTTAGGGCGCAAAAGCCAAGAAAGCTTGAGATATGAGAGAGTATAAGCCAAAAAACGACCTGCAAAAAAAGCAGTATTACAAAGAGAAATTTTACATAGAAAAGCAGACGCCAAAAGATGAGGCAAGAGGTTCTAAATTTGATGAAGAGCTAGCCATCTTAGAGCAAAACAGAGTAGAAATTTTATCTAGCTACGTAGAGTTTGATCAGCTTGTAATTTATATAAATTCTAGTGAAAATTTTAAAGCACTTGAAGCGTTAAAAGGCTTTGGCTACGAGCAGCTTTGTGAGCTTGCGGCGATTGATTATATAGCTCAAAAAGGTGGATACGAGGTCTTTTATCAGCTTTTAAGTGTTAGCAAAAATAGGCGCACACGAGTAAAATGCTTTGTCAAAAAGGACGAAATGTTAAAAAGCGTTTGCGAGCTTTATAAAAGCGCAAACTGGGCTGAGCGTGAGATGTATGATCTAAGTGGCGTTCTCATCAAAGATCATCCAAATTTAAAGCGCCTCATCATGCCTGATGACTGGCACTCGCACCCTCTACTAAAAAGCTATCCGCTAGTTGGCGACGAGGCTGCTAAATGGTACGAGGTGGATAAAATTTTTGGGCGTGAATTTAGAGAGCAGATCGGCGAAGAGAACCGCGACCCAGCCTTTGTCGATGAGAAAGATACCTTTGGCTTTTCAAGAGTGTTTGACGAAAATGAAGACTACGAGTATCAAGAAGAAGGCGGCGTGAGATTTGTCAAAAAGGCTAAATTTAACCAAAGCCAGATAGTAAAGGAAAGACCTTGAGCCAGGCACCAAACCGCTTAAAACCATTTTTTGAAAATTTAGAATTTGAGCAAAATGACGGCAAGATGATACTAAATTTTGGCCCACAGCACCCAAGCGCTCATGGACAGCTAAAGCTTGTGCTTGAGCTTGACGGAGAAAAGGTCGTGCGCGCTATGCCAGAGGTTGGCTTTATGCACCGAGGCGTTGAAAAGATGGCTGAAAATATGACCTATCAGGAATTTATCCCAGTGACTGACAGGGTGGATTACATCGCCTCAAGCGCCAATAACTATGCATTTTGCGCGGCCGTGGAGAAGCTTTGTGCCATAGAAGTGCCTCGCCGTGCGCAGATCATTAGAGTGATGCTTTTGGAGCTAAACCGCATCAGCTCGCACCTTTTATTTTTAGCTACGCACGCACTTGACGTGGGGGCAATGAGCGTATTTTTATACGCATTTAGAGAGCGTGAATACGTCCTTGATCTCATAGAAAAATACTGCGGCGCAAGGCTAACACATAGCTCGATAAGGATCGGTGGCGTACCGCTTGATCTACCTGATGGTTGGTGCGAGGAGCTGCTTAAATTTTGTGAGAAATTTCCAAGCGATATCACGCTTTATGAAGATCTGCTAAGTGAAAATAGAATTTGGCAAGCAAGACTTGTTGATGTGGGCGTAATTAGCAAAGAGCTAGCCCTTAGTAGCGGCTGCTCTGGCGTCATGCTAAGAGCAAGCGGGATCGCACGTGATATAAGAAAAGAAGAGTCTTATCTCATCTACGACGAGTTAGAATTTGACGTACCTTACGCCACTAAAGGCGACTGCTACGCAAGGTATCTGCTTTACATGAAAGAGATGCGCGAGTGTGTGAAAATTTTAAAGCAGTGCGTTAGCAAGTATCAAACAAGCAGCCCCGCTATCATCGCCGACGCGCCAGATTACGTGAGCGCTTCAAAAGAGCAGATAATGAGCCAAAACTACTCACTAATGCAACATTTTGTGCTAATAACTCAGGGACTAAAGCCACCAAAAGGTGAAATTTATTTTGCTAGCGAATCGCCAAAGGGCGAGCTTGGAATTTATATAAACTCAGATGGCAGCGCAAGCCCATATCGTCTAAAAATTCGCACGCCAAGCTTTTGGCACTGCGCTATTTATGAAGATTTATTGGTAGGCCAGTACGTTGCTGATGTCGCTACGATAATTGGTAGCACAAATATCATCTTAGGCGAGGTCGATAGATGAGAAGGGTCGATCTTAGACACTTAAAGAGTGAGTTTTTGAGCGCTCTTGGACAGCAGATAAAGGCTGGCGAGGCTGGCGAAGTGATTATATTTTTATTTGAGATAGGTGATTTTAGCGGCGTGACAAAGGCTGTAAATTTAGCCTATAATCTAAACTGCGAAGTGATGAACTCGCTTAAATTTAACCAAGTTGATTGGGTATTAACCATAAAAAAGGGCAAGATATGAAATTTAATGATTTAATAGCAGGCAAAAGCTTAAGCATTGCAAATTTACTAAGCTTGAGCAATAAAAATTTAGCAAAAAAGATAAAAGAGCACGAGTTTAAATACATCTCTTGCATCGAAGATAGCGAGCTTGGTGGCGAAAATTTAATCCGCTGCGAAATAGGCTCGATAAGCTACGTCTTAGCTCTTCTTTGCAAATACGCAAACTTATCTTGCGATGAGTTTTTTAGCGAGCTTGATGATGGGCTGATAAGTGGCGAGTGCAATGTTGGTGAAGAGGAATTTGAAGAGCTAGGCGAGTGGATAAAGGACGTTAAAAACATCGTTATTGATGATTCATTTTTTACTCATCCAGATAAAGATGCGATCTTTTGGCTACTTGAAATTTTAGGCAAAAATGTCGTTTTGGCTGGTGGTTGCAGGAAAGAATTTAACGATTATCACAAAATAGACGAGCTAAAAGAGCTTGAAAATTTTGACGGAGCAGTCGTTTATCTAAATAAAAATGCAAGCGATGAGATCGTGGGCGGCGTGCAATTTGGCATCGTAGCAAAGGCAAAAGATGGCGATATACTAGAGATTAAAGCAAAAGATTTTAGCGTGAGGGCAAAATTTAAACTAGACCATTCGCTAAAAGGCACAGTTGCGATATTTGGCGCAAAAGAGTTTGATGGATACGCATTTAAGCAAGTAGTAGTTAGTAAATGAAAATAAGCATAAATGACCAAATTTTAGAAGCAGATGAAGGCGAGAGCATCCTAAATATTGCAAGGGCAAATGGAATTTATATCCCAGCTCTTTGCTATCTTAGCGGCTGCTCACCAACTCTTGCTTGTAGGCTTTGCATGGTCGAGGCAAATGGCAAAGTAGTTTATAGCTGCAATGCCAAAGCAAAAGAGGATATGCAAATTTATACAAACACGCCAGAAATCGCTGCCGAGCGAAATGCGATCATGCAGACTTACTGTGTAAATCATCCGATTCAATGTGGCGTTTGTGATAAAAGCGGCGAATGCGAACTACAAAATTTAACCACGCATCTAAAAGTAAATGAACAAAAATTTGCCATCGCTGACACGCACAAACCACATAAAAAATGGGGGCTAATCAACTACGATCCAGCTCTTTGCATAGTCTGCGAAAGATGTGTCACTGTTTGTAAAGATAGGATCGGCGAGAGTGCGCTAAAGACCGTACCAAGGGGCATTGAGGTGCCAAAAGAGCTAAAGGAGAACATGCCAAAAGATGCCTATGCTGTTTTTAGCAAAATGCAAAAAAGCTTAATAGGTCCAAGCGTGGGCGAGAGTTTAGACTGCTCATTTTGTGGCGAGTGTATCAGCGTTTGCCCTACTGGAGCGCTTATTAGTTCGCATTTTCAATATAGCACAAATATCTGGGAGCTAAACCCTGTCCCAGCTGCAAATCCACATCAAAGCGACTGTGAGCTAATTTACTATGACGTAAAAGAAAAGAGTACTAGCGACAGAAGTAAGCAAATTTACCGCGTCAACAATGATTTTACATTTGGCGAAATAAGTGGAGCAGCTAGGTTTGGCTATGACTTTCACAACGAGCTTGCCTGTAAGAATGAAGAGAAATTTGAAGAGATTGTTTTAAATATTAAAAATGGCACGATCAAAAATATAAAATTTAATAGCTTTATCACGAACGAAGAGGCCCTTATTTTAGAGCGTTTAAGAGAGAAATTTGATCTAAATCTAATAAACAATGAGGCGCTAAATTATCAAAAATTTTTAAATAAATTTAGCGAATTTAGTGGGCTTAGCTCATATAACGCAGACTATGAAGATATCAAAAATAGCGATTTTATCATCAGTGCTGGCAGTTTCTTAAGACACGAAAGCCCAGTGACAAGCTTTAAGTTAAATAACGCTTTAAAAATGAATAAAGCAGCTGGAATTTACTTTCATCACATAGCCGATGAGATCGTTAAAAAATATTCTAAAAATTTTATCTATGTAACGCATGAAGTTGGGAAGCTGGAGCAAATTTTACTTTTTATACTTAAAAACTGGGGTGAAAATTTACCTATCGCGCTTACATCAAAACTTGAAAATTTTGATGAAAATTTTGGCTTAGATGTACCAGCTTTAAGTGATGGCAAAAGCAAATTTACGCTCATTTTAGGAAGCGATTTTTACACGGATGAAAATGCGAATTTACTAGCCGCACTTACTGGAGTGATCACAAGAGCTACGCCATTTCGTGTGATGCTAATACCACCACGCACAAACTCACTTGGCGTTGCTAAAATTTGCACTCTTACAAGCGAAAAAAAGCCTGGCAAGACGCTTGGCTATAACGAAAATGGCGATTATAAATTTAGCATTTTTGAAGGCGACATCGATACTAGCGCGCTAAATCAGCAAGAAGGAACATTTACAAGCATAAATAACGCCCTAGTACCAACAAATGTGGCGATACCGCACAAAGGTTATTTTCTAAACGATATTGCAAATGCACTTGGACTAATGGCTGAAAATACGATTGATTACACGCCAAATTTACCAAAGGAAAAGGGTTACAAAGGCATTAAATTTGATGATTTAGAAAATTTTTACGCAAACGACGGCACAAGCTACAGAGGTTATAAACTAGAAATTTCAAATTTCACGCCAAATGATGATATAGAGCCGCTTTTAAAAGATAGCAAGAGCATAAATTTAAAAGATGACGAGGCACTTATAAATCTTGCAAATCCTATAAATTTACCATCATTTTTTGCAAACTATGCCACACAAACAGCCAAAAGAGCGAAGCTTTATGCAAGTAGCGAATTTATGGCTAAATTTGAAATTTCACAAAATGAAGCGATTATTTTAGAAAAAGATGGGCACAAGCTTGCCATTTGCGTGGAGCTTGATAGCGAGCTTGGCGGAGTTGGTGCGTATTTAGGTGATTATGACGACAAGCTTGATGTAGGAGTTATATTTAATGGCAAAAGCTACGCCGCAGTTAAAATCATAAAGGCAAAAGATGAGTGAAACACTATTTTTTGTGCTAAGCACTATCATTAAAGCTGTGGTCATCTTAGCCGTCATGGCAAGCCTTGCAGGGCTTGCAACCTATGCTGAAAGAAAAGTATTAGCCTACATGCAGCGCCGCGTTGGACCTGATATGGTAGGGCCAGCTGGGATTTTACAGATAGTAGCTGACATGATAAAACTCTTTACAAAAGAGGATATCGTACCAGCAAATACGAATAAATTTATCTTTTTAATAGCTCCACTAATATCAGCCATTGCCGCGTTTGCAGCGCTTGCACCTGTGCCATTTTTGCCTGAGTTTGAAATTTTTGGACATACATTACGTCCGATTCTCTCAGATATTAATGTTGGTATTTTATACATCGCTGGTGTTGCTTCAGTTTGCGTTTTCTCTCCACTTGCAGCAGGTCTTGCTAGCTATAATAAATTTGCACTAATTAGTGCGGCTCGTGCAGTAGTCTCACTTCTTAGTTTCGAAATAGTCGCTGGCATGGCTCTTTTAAGCGTCGTAATGGTAACTAGTTCGCTCTCACTTGTGGATATAAACAACTATCAAAAAGGAATTTTTGGCTGGCTTATATTCAAGCAGCCCCTTGCCTTTTTACTCTTTTTAATAGCAAGCTTCGTGGAGTGCAATAGAACGCCATTTTGCTTAACAGAAAACGAAACAGAAATAGTAGCAGGATATGGCACCGAGTATAGCGGCATGAGATGGGCGATGTTTTTCATCGGCGAATACACAAATATGATCGCTGTTAGCATCATTATTACGATTTTATTTTTAGGTGGATTTAACGAATTTTTATTTATCCCAGGCGCTTTGATGATCATCTTAAAATCAAGCATTGTCTTTTTCTTTTTTCTTTGGGTAAGGGCTTCATGGGCACATTTAAGAGTTGATCAGTTAAGTGCATTTTGCTGGAAAATTTTGCTTCCGCTTGGAATTTTAAATATCGTAGTCACTGGCTTTATGTTACTAATCTAAGGCGAAAAATGAGTGAGAAAAAATATATTTTAATAGATGAAAAGTTAAAGCCAAAGAGTGCGTTTGATAAATTTAAGCACTTCATCTCTGTCACATTTAAGCCTGATCTTTTGATCGGACTAAAAGTCACGATAAAGCAGATGCTCTTTAGCAAGTCACATACTTTAAAATACCCTATGCAAAAGATGGAGCTAAATGCTAGATATAGGGGCATTCATAAGCTTTTGAAATTTGTTGAAAGTGAAAATGAACGTTGCATTGGGTGCGGGCTATGTGAGAAAATTTGCGTTAGCAACTGCATTTCGATGAAGACTTCACTTGGCGAAGATGGCCGCAAAAAGGTCGCAAGCTACTCGATAAATTTAAGTAGATGCGTGTATTGTGGATTTTGCGCTGATGTTTGTCCTGAGCTTGCGATAGTTTGCGGACAAGAGTACGAAGTCACAAGTGAGAGTAGGATTATATTTGGCACAAAAGATGAGTTTTTGACAAAGGATAAATTTTTAAAAGATCAAAGCGAGTTTGAAGGCTATGGCGCACTTCCTAAAAATGCTGATAGCTTAATCAAAAAGACACCAAATGCATTTATAAGCGAAAATGAAAATGAGACAAAAAGTGATGAGTAGTATAAATTTTAAAAGGGCAAAAGATGTATGAGAGCTTTGCATTTTATCTTTTTAGCGCCTTGGTTTTAGTTAGTTTTTCTTTTAGCGTATTTTGTAAAAACGCACTAAATGCAGTCTCTGCGCTAGCTGCTGGCATGGTCTTTATCTCGGCTATATTTTTCTTACTTGGAGCGGAATTTCTAGGCGTAGTGCAGATAATAGTCTACACAGGTGCTGTGGTCGTTTTATATGCATTTGCAATGATGTTTTTTGATAGCAGTAAAGAATGTGAGCCAAAAAGTAGCAAAAAAGCAAAGATCACTATCTATTTTTTAAGTAGCTTTATAGCGCTTCTTTTGATATTTATCTTTTTAGCGCCGATCTATAGCGCAAAGCAGGAGGTGGTAAATTCTACCCTCGCTAGTCTTGGCAACATCGAAGCGGTTGGAATTTTGCTCTTTAGCAAGTATCTGCTTGCCTTTGAGATGTGCGCTACCATGCTACTTGTGGCGATGGTGGCTGGCATCATCTTGATACATAAAGACCTAGATGCGCAAAGCAAATTTGAGGAGATGCTATGATAGGACTTACTCACTACCTCATCCTTGCAAGTCTGGTCTTTGTCATAGGGCTTGTTGGCATAATGAGAAGAAGAAATTTGATCATGCTATTTTTCTCAAGTGAAATTTTACTAAACTCGGCAAATATCGCACTCGCTGCCATTTCAAAATACCACTTTGATCTAACTGGACAAATAGTTGCATTTTTTATAGTTGCAATCGCTGCTAGTGAGGTCGCTGTGGGACTAGGTCTGCTTGTGCTTTGGTATAAAAAGACTGGCAGCATCAGTTTAGATTCGATGACAAATATGAAAGGCTAAGGGATGATTTTATTTTACATTTCACTATTTTTCCCGCTTCTTAGCTTTATCATTGCTGGCATCTTTTCGCATAGCAGCAAGAATTTATTTATCGGTCTTTTTTGCTCGCTTCTCATGATCATTAGCGCCACAGCTTCACTCATGCTAACGGCTAGTCTTAGCGTAGATGAGCCACTAAATTTAACCCTAAAAGAGTTTATAAACTTAGGCTCGCTTGATCTTAGCTTTAGCTTCTACCTTGATGCCATTAGCCTTGTTATGCTTAGCACTGTTGGCGTGGTCGCAAGTATCGTGCATATCTACTCAGTTGGCTACATGAGAGATGATGCGAGCTTTAACCGCTTTTTTAGTTATCTTGGGCTCTTTGTCTTTTGTATGAACGTCCTTGTATCAAGCGATAACTTTATAGGCCTTTTCATCGGCTGGGAGGGCGTTGGGCTTTGCTCTTGGCTGCTCATTGGCTTTTGGTATAAAAGGCCTAGTGCAAACGTCGCTGCAAACGAAGCCTTTGTGATGAACAGAGTGGCTGATCTTGCCATGCTTGTTGGTATCTTTTATATATTTTATAGCTTTGGCTCACTTAAATTTAGCGAGGTTTTTAACGCTAGAAGCGACTTTTCTGGGCTAAATTTAGGTATCATCGCCACACTTCTTTTTATAGGCGCCATGGGTAAAAGCGCGCAGTTTCCATTTCACACTTGGCTTGCAAATGCCATGGAGGGACCAACACCAGTTTCTGCGCTCATCCACGCTGCGACCATGGTAACAGCTGGCGTCTATCTAGTCATACGAGCAAATTTTATCTTTATAAACGCGCCTGAAGTCTCTCACTTTATCGCTTACCTTGGCACATTTGTAGCGATATTTGCGGCTAGCATTGCGCTTGTGCATAACGACCTTAAAAAGATCATCGCTTACTCGACGCTTTCGCAGCTTGGATATATGTTCGTAGCTGCTGGCCTTGGCGCTTATAAGATCGCACTTTTTCACCTTGTAACGCACGCATTTTTCAAATCACTTCTCTTTCTATGCGCTGGCAACGTTATGCACGCGATGAATGACGAGCTAAATATCAAAAAAATGGGCGGACTTTATAAATTTATGAAGCCAACCGCACTTCTTTCTATCATCGCAAGTTGTGCGCTAGCTGGATTTTATCCATTTGCTGGCTTTTTCTCTAAAGATAAAATTTTAGAGGTTGCTTTTAGTGAGAATAAATTTTTATGGATCATTTTACTCTTTGGTGCTGTGCTTACAGCATTTTATAGCTTTAGGCTCGTTATGCTAGTCTTTTTTACAAAGCCAAAGAGCGAGAAACACGCGCATGAAGCTAAAAACTACATGTTAGCTGGCATGGCAGCGCTTGGTGTGCTCTCGATCATTAGCGGCTTTTTTTGGAGCAACTTTAGTGAGTTTTTAGAAAAAAGCTTAAAAGATTTTTCACTAAATTTATCTCACGGTAGCGAAATTTTCTTGCTCGTTTTAACACTTAGCCTAGTGCTAGCAAGTGCTAGCTTTGCTATATTTGTCTATAAAAGAGAAATTTTTAAAGAGAATATTTGCGAGAGCAGAGCTTACAAAATTTTGCAAAATGCCTACTTTATACCAAAATTTTATGAGAAATTTTTCATAAATGGCTACGCATTGATCTCACAAATTTGTAAAAAGATTGATGAGATGATAATCGATCGTAGTGTCGATCTAGTCGCAACAGCGCTAAATAAATTTGCATTTTTAGCAAACAAAATGCAAAGCGGCGACTTAAGCATCATGCTTAGATTTATGGTTGCAGGATTTGCCTTACTTTTAAGCTTTATATTTTTATTAAACGGAGCCAAATAATGCTAAGTGTCATCATATTTTTCCCTGCAATAAGCGCAATACTTGGCTTTTTAATAGAAAATAAAAGCATAAAATTTTATGGAGCAAGCATCGCTCTCATAGAGCTTTTGCTAGCCATTTTTATCTGCGTCAATGTCGATTTTCAGGGTTATGACTTTGTTTTAACACATCAAGTCTCACTCATACCAAGCCTAAATATCAGCTATTTTGTCGGCATCGACACCATTTCGCTAGCACTTATCGTACTTAGTGCATTTATGAGCTTCATCTCTATCGCCGCACTTAGCGATGATGGAAATTTAAAGCACCTAATTATTAGCGTGCTCTTTTTAGAGAGCACGATGATGGGCGTCTTTAGCGCGCTTGATATGATCTTGTTTTATAGCTTTTGGGAGCTTAGCCTCATACCGCTACTTTATATCATCGGCGCATTTGGTAGTAAAAATAGAATTTACGCTGCGATTAAATTTTTCATCTATACATTTTTAGGCTCTGTCTTTATGCTAGTGGCGATCATCTTTATCGGCTATCTGTGCTATCAAAAAAGCGGCGTCTTTAGCTTTAATCTGCTTGATTGGTATAAGCTTGGCATTGGAGAAAATGCTCAAATTTGGCTATTTTTAGCGTTTTTCTTCGCCTTTGGTGTGAAAACTCCATTATTTCCATTTCACACGTGGCTGCCTTACGCACACGGACAGGCTCCGACTATCGGCTCGGTGCTGCTTGCTAGCGTGCTTTTAAAGATGGGCACTTACGGCTTTGTGAGATTTTCACTTCCACTCTTTCCAGATGCGAGCCTGCTTTTAAGTGGCTTTGTCTGCGTCATAGCCATCATCATGATCATCTACGCAGCTCTCGTTGCCTACGCACAAAGCGATATGAAACAAGTGATCGCTTATAGTTCGATCTCGCACATGGGCGTCATCATGCTTGGCATCTTTTCACTAAATTTAATAGGCCTTGGCGGCTCAATATTTTTGATGATAAGCCACGGCATCGTTAGTGGCGCGCTATTTTTATTAGTTGGCGTCATCTATGAGAGGGCTCATACCAAAGAAATTTGCGAATTTGGCGGCCTTGCTAAGGTTATGCCAAAATACGCGCTTGTATTTTTTATAGCAACGCTTGCAAGTATCGGCCTGCCACTAACCATTGGCTTTGTTGGCGAGTTTTTGAGCCTGCTTGGCGTCTTTAAGCTAAACAAGCTCTTTGCGCTACTTGGTGGCTTTAGCATCATTGTGGGCGCTGTTTATATGCTGGTGCTTTATAAAAGGGTATTTTTTGGCGAGTGTAAGGAGAAAAATTTAAGCCTAAAAGATCTAAATTTCAAAGAGCTAGCCGCTCTTGTGCCACTTTGCTTGCTCATAATCGCCCTTGGTGTCGCTCCAAATTTAATCCTAAAGCCGCTTGAGCCGAGCATACAAAATATCATAAGCAAAATACAAACTAGAGCCGTAAATAGCGATACAAAGGATAAAATTTCATCTTTAAATGGCGGGAGCAAACTATGAACGAAATAGCCTTTTTAGACCTTAAAGAAATTTCTTTATCTTCGGTTGCTCCGATGCTTAGTATGATAATCTTTGCGCTTTTTATCTTAATCGTTGGCACCATAAAAAAAGATCTTTCAAGAAATTTCTACTGCGTATTTTGTATCATCGCAATATTTGTAAATTTGGGCCTAATACTTGATTTTAACGGTCTTAGCCTTAGCTTTTGGGATATGCTTTTAGTTGATGGCGTTTCGGTCATCTCTCAAGTCATCATCCTAATCGCCTCAGCCCTTTTTATCCCGCTCGCACTTAGCACAAAAGAGTATTTTGAGTACAAAATTTATGAATATTACGCACTATTTTTATTTATGATAGCTGGATTTTTGTTTATGGTGAGCTCAAATAACCTACTCATCATCTTTTTAGGACTTGAGATCAGCTCACTTTGCCTCTACACCCTAATCGCCCTTCATAATAAGGCAAAAAGCGTAGAAGCTGCGATAAAATACTTTGCGATGGGCTCGCTCTCAGCTGGCTTTTTTGCGATGGCAATAGCGATGTTTTATCTAGCGACAAACTCAATAGACATCGCTCGTATCGGCGTTGTGATAAAAGATCTTAGTCTAAATCAAAATTTGATCATTTTATTAGGCTGCGTTTTCATCGCCTCGGCAATTGGCTTTAAGCTCTCGCTCATACCATTTCACACATGGATACCAGACGTTTATGAGGGCTCAAATGCCCCACTTGCTGGCTATATGTCGATCGTGCCAAAGGTGGCAGCTTTTATCGTCGCGTTAAGAATTTTTGCGATGCTTGAAGGCTCACAAATTTCATGGATAAAAGATATGCTCTACATCATCGCCGTGCTTACGATGAGCCTTGCAAACATCATGGCGCTAGTGCAAAAAGACGTAAAAAGGATGCTTGCTTTTAGCTCCATAGCTCACGCTGGTGTCGTACTCTGTGCGCTTGTGCCAAATTCTCACGAGGCAAATGTTGCCTTGTTTTTCTACTGGATCATGTTTTTATTTGCAAATTTGGGCGCATTTTCTATGCTCTGGGTGGCAAGATGCGACGATGTGGTCTGCTGGGACAAGCGCTTTAAGCATCCATTTGAGAAATTTTCAGGGCTTATAAAAATTTTACCAAGCTACGCTGTGATAATGGGAATTTTTATGATCGCCCTTGCTGGCATTCCGCCTTTTAGCGTCTTTTGGGGCAAAATGATACTTGTTTCATCGCTTATCAAGTCTGGTTATATCGTACTTAGCGTTATAATCATGATAAATTCTGCCATTGCGATTTATTACTATTTAAAGCTAATCGTCTTTATGTTTTTAAAAGAGCCAATCGTAAAAAATAAAAATCTCTACACCGCAAATATCTCGATGGTGCTAAAAGTAATTGTTGGCATTGCGGTAGCTGGAACGGCCTTTTCGTTTTTATTTTCTGGAGCGATTTTAGAATTTATTGAGCATTTTGTCTTTGCTTCAGGATTTTAGAAAATTTAACTATAATTGCGGCATGAAAAAGCTCTTAATTATTTTATTTTTTCCGCTTTATCTAACCGCTTTTAATCTTAGCCTAAATAGCGGCGCAAATGGCGATAAACCTTATAGCGTCCTTCAGCTAAGCGATGAGCAAGAATTTGAATGCGTGGAGCAAATTTTAGCTTACGACACCAAACGCTATGTCTGCATGCTTGATGATGAAATTTTGCCAAAAATTGAAGATACGACACTGCCATTAATGGATATAAAATATAAAAAGCAAGATGGCAAGCTTTTTATCGTCATAATGCCAAAAGCTCCGTCAAAACTACTAAATATAAAAACTGAGCTTTATAGCAGTCAAAACGTACAAGATAGCCCAAAAATAACCATTTCAAAACACTTTAGCATAATCATAGATACTTCACTCAGTGAAAATAGCAAAAGAAAGTCCGGGCTAAATTTTAAACCTGATTTTAAAGATATGCTAAATCCTAGTATCGGAGCACTTGATCTTAACAAAGCCCCTATTGCTGGGCTTGATAGTAATGACATTGATATCTACATAAGCATAAAAAGAGCTTATGAAAAGGGCGCTTATGAAAATGTAGTAAAAGATACTCAAACAGCGATAAAAAGGCACCCAAATAGCCTTTTTTCAAGTGAATTTTTACTATTTCGCCTAAGGGCTCTTGATAAAATTTTTGAGACAAAAAATGAGTTTGAAGAGATCGAGCCAAAAGATATCGTAAGTGAAGGTAGGGCTTGGATTAGAAAATTTCCATCTGATGAAAACTACCCAGAGGTGCTCTATCTAATCGCTAGAGCCTACCTAAAAGATAGTATCGCAAGTGATGCAAAATATATGCTTGATATCTTAAACGAAGAGCATGCAAACTCAAAATTTACAAAACTTGCAGCGCTTGATTATGCTGATTATCTCTACAAGATAGGCAGACAAAAGGAGGCGCTAAAAGACTATGAAAAAGTGCTTTACTCCACAAACGACATCGACCTTGCAAGTAGAGCAGCACTAAGCCTAGCTGATGCAAATATTGATAAAGAAAAATTTGATGAAGCAAAGAAATTTATACTAAAAATCGCAAATGCGAATGAAAAATTTTTTATGAATAACCCAACAAAGTCGATGAATCTTGCAACTACATTTGCAAGTAAAGATATGCCTGATGTGGCTGCTAAAATTTATGAAATTTTGATAAATAATAGCGATAGGACGAAAGATTTTTATGAAGTTGCTTTAAAAAATTTAGCACTAAATCTAGCCAAAACAAAAGATGAGAAAAAAGCATATGAATACTTAAATAGATATGAGACAGAGTTTAAATATGGTGATTATATCGATGAGGTGACTAAAGCAAAAGATGGATTATTTTTTGAAGAAAAGGATAAAAATGCTACTGCACTTCATGCTAGATATAAAGAGCTAATTGAAAAATATGCTGGGACAAATATTAGCCAAAAGGCTCTAATAAGCGAGCTTGAGCTGGATATTAAAGAGCGTAAATTCTCAGATGCACTATCTTACAAAACCATGGCAAAAGATGGAAATTTAAGTAAGGCAATGGAGCTGATAAATGAGGCTGCGCTAGAGCTTACAAAAGAGTATTTTATAAAAGATGATTGCACGGCTGTTATAAATTTACTTGAGAACTACGATATAAACAAAATCTCATTACCACAATTTAAGCTCTTTAACTGCTATTACAGAACGGCCCGCTATAACGATGCACTTGAGCTCGCAAAAGCTCATGCAAAAGATGAAAATTTAGAAGATAGGGTTGAGTGGCTGGTAAATTTGAGCAAAATTTTATATAAAAATAAAGACTACGAGCATGCGATTATTGCTGCGAATGACGCACTTTCACTTGGCTCATCAGTCGAATATTCAGATCCAACACCATCTCTTTTTGACAGGTTTTACTCATTGCTTGCATTAAAACGCTTTACAGAGGCGATCTCAACCGTTAGTGCTATCGAGCAGCTAAGAGGCCAAGACTTTAAGATTATCGAAGCATATACAGCCATAAGCGACTATGCGATGAAAAGTAATGACTACGCCATCGCTACAACGTATGCTAAAAAAGCTCTTGAGCTACAAACAAAAGCCAAGATAAATACATTTTCGCCAAAGATAAATTTTAACTACTCAGAAGCTTCACTAAAGACAGATAACCTAGGTGAGGCACTTGACGAGGTGAAATTTATACTAAATATGAAGCTTGAGCCAGAAGACCGATTACATGCTTTAAATTTGATAAGTGAAATTTATATAAGACAAAAGCAGTTTAAGTTGGCTAGGCCTTATTTAAACGAGTGCTCTGACTCAAATTTTGTAAGCCCGTATAAAGATGCTTGTAAAGCTAAGCTTGACATGATAGGCAAAAGCTAAAAGCAAAGAAATAGCTTGCTTGCTAGTTTTATATTTGGGTTTGAAATTTTAATAGCCTTTATTTTTACTATTTAAATTGAGTTTTCTTTAATTACGTATTTAATTTTTTTGCATTGCTATCAAATGCTCTTTATATTATAAAAAGAGCTATATTTATCGTAAGCTTTAATGTATTTTAACGTACGAGCCATGGCTGGTATGTTAAAATTTTAAGTATCTTTCTCATAAATAAAGAGAATTAGCCATTTTATTAAATCAACAATACTAAATGTAGGCTATTTTACGATTTATAAGCTTAAAAATTAAAAATACTTAATGAGTTTTACCCAATAGATCAAAGCAAAAAACAACTTGTAACGCTTGTAATTATATTTATATGATGTGTTTTATTGTCTTTATAGAAATTTTTAGCTTATTGTAAATTAGCTTCTAAAATTTATCACTTACTACACACTAATTAAACAACATTATAAAAAATGGTTTTTACGTTTTTAGTAGCAATTTGCTAAGCAAATAAGTATACATTTTAAGAAATTTTCTATAAAAATTTCTGTGTAGCAAATTAAAAAGAAAAAAGGATTAGAAAAAATGGTGACCCATACGAGACTCGAACTCGTGTTACCAACGTGAGAGGCTGGTGTCCTAACCGCTAGACGAATGGGCCAAAAAATGGTGCCCCGTGTAGGTCTCGAACCTACGACCCCATCATTAAGAGTGATATGCTCTACCAACTGAGCTAACGAGGCAAACTAAACTTGCGAAACAATTTAAAAATATAATCATAAAACTTATAATCTTAAAATTTAATTTGACACTCAACAATGGATGTTTTATGAGACAAAAACCTTAACCTAAGGTTTGAATATGGCGCAGCGGACGGGGCTCGAACCCGCGACCTCCGCCGTGACAGGGCGGCATTCTAACCAACTGAACTACCGCTGCACCTAAAAGAAATGGTGGTCGCTATAAGACTCGAACTTATGACATCCACCTTGTAAGGGTGGCGCTCTACCAACTGAGCTAAGCGACCTAAAATTTAAAAATCTGGCGACCCTTAGAGGATTTGAACCTCTGTTTCTACACAGAGAAAGTAGAGTCCTGAGCCACTAGACGAAAGGGTCATAAACCCAAAAATGGTGTCCTGCGTTGGATTCGAACCAACGGCCCCCTCATTAAAAGTGAGATGCTCTACCGACTGAGCTAGCAAGACATTTGTTTAAAAAAGAATTGAGATTATACAAAAAACATTATTACATGTCAAGGAAGGGGTGTTGAAAATTACATTAATTATATATAAAACTTCAAATTTTAAAAATTAATAAAATTTATACTCATTTTACAAAAATTATAAGATTAAAAATAAAAATATTTTAAAGATTACTAGACAATAGAAAGAATGGTGCGGATGAAAGGACTTGAACCTTCACGCCGTGGGGCACCAGATCCTAAGTCTGGCGTGTCTGCCAATTTCACCACATCCGCACAACAATAATAAAGTGGTACGCCCATCAGGATTCGAACCTGAGGCCTACGGCTTAGAAGGCCGTTGCTCTATCCAGCTGAGCTATGAGCGCATAAAAACAAAGTGGCGCGCCCGATAGGAGTCGAACCCATAACCTACAGATCCGAAGTCTGTCGCTCTATCCAATTGAGCTACGAGCGCCCAAAATGGGGTGAGTGATGGGAATCGAACCCACGACCCTCAGGACCACAATCTGATGCTCTAACCGACTGAGCTACACTCACCATCTAACATGGTCGGGGTGAAAGGATTCGAACCTTCGGCCCTCTGGTCCCAAACCAGATGCGCTAACCAGACTGCGCTACACCCCGCCTGAGTCGTGTTTGTAAGTTTATGCCACTACCTCATTGAAAAGTCGTATTTTAACTAGATTTTTTTTTAATGTCAATTAAAAAATACTTAAACTAAAAATTTTATATTCTATATGAGCTAAGTTCTATCAAATTTCCATCAAAGTCGTATAAATACAAGCTTTTCATGGCCCCAAGTGCCCCATTTCGCTCTACAATACCAAGCTCAAATTTTACACCCTTTTTAAGTAGCTCCAAGCGCACGTCTTCTATATCATCTTCAACTATCAAGCATATATCAGCGCTGCCCTTTGTTGGGTGCTTTGCCGCTGGCAAAAACTCACCCTCAAATCTATGTAAATTTATCTTTTGTGAGCCAAATTTGAAAGAGATGCGGCCATTATCTTTACAAAGTTCCATCCCTAAAATTTCACAATAAAATTTAATCGCTTTTTCTATATCGCTCACTACAAGAACAATATGATCGATATTTCTTATCTGCATTTTATTAATTTTTATTATCTTTTTTCTTTTTAGCGTAGATGTTTATACTTTCTACTGCCAATGAAAACGCCATCGCAAAATAGATATATCCCTTTGGAATATGAAGTCCTAATCCTTCAGCAACTAGGGTCATACCCACAAGTACCAAAAATGCAAGTGCTAAAATTTTTATAGTAGGATTATTATCCACAAAATTAGAAATACCTTTTGACGCTACCATCATTACACCAACTGCTAAGATAACAGCTATGATCATTATCTCTATATGCTCAGCCATTCCAACAGCCGTGATAACACTATCAAGAGAAAAAACAATATCTAAAACAGCTATCTCACTTACAATAACCAAGAAATTTGCATGTGATTTTGTACTGTTTTGATGCTCTTCGCCATCACCAGAAACACTAGAGTGTATCTCAAGGGTTGATTTTACAAGTAAAAATAGACCACCGAGTATAAGCACCAAATCCCTGCCACTTATGCTAAATTCTGCGATAGTAAAGAGCGGCTTTGTAAGCTTCATGATCCAAAATAATGAAAGTAAAAGTAAAATTCTAGTCACCATGGCTAGTCCTAAGCCAACAATCCTACCTTTACCACGCTGTTCTGGCGGTAGTTTACCCACCAAAATAGCAATAAATATAATGTTATCTATGCCCAAAACTATCTCTAAGCCAGTTAACGTAAGTAGTGATATCCATGCTTCTGGCGAAGTCATCCATTCAAACATTTGTTTCCTTTGTTAAAATTTTTATTATGCTTTGAGGTAAAATTTCATGCTCTATGGTATGAATTTTACTCTCCCAATCTTCCAAGCTCATACCATCTTCTCTCTCAAACGCTCTTTGTGCAATGAGTTTACCTCCATCAAGCTCCTCGTTCACGTAGTGCACACTCACACCGCCAAGCATCATATCGCTCTCAAAGCTCTCCTTTATCGCATGAGCACCTTTAAAAAGTGGCAATATAGAAGGGTGTAAATTTATGGCTTTTATCTGTGATGTAAAAACAGGAGTTAGTATCCTCATGAAGCCAGCAAGTACCGTTAGCTCAGCGCCACTTTTTAAAATTTGCTCCACGACTGCAGCATCAAATTCTTCTCTATTTGCAAATTTGGCACTCTCTATTATCGTCGTATCAAGCCCAAATTTTTTAGCACGCTCTATACCGTATGCACCTGGCTTGTTACAGATACAAAGGCAAACTTCGATTTTTATGCCATTAAAAATTTGATTATGAACTTTTTTAAGTATAGCTTCTAAATTTGAGCCACTACCACTAAAAAGTACGGCTATTTTTTTCGTAAGCATTTTACTCCTTTAATAATGTCTGTTGGGCTAAGCGCATAGCTATTTTTTTTGAAATTTTTAAGGCTTAGTGCGTGAGCCAATGTAGCCGAAATAGCTGCGTCAAGCGGCTCGTATCCTTGAGCTAACAAAGATAGCACAAGACCACTTAAAACATCTCCACTCCCACCTTTTGCAAGTGTATTCTTGCCGTAGGGCATGATGTAAATTTGTCCTTCCTTGGCGATTATTGTATTTGCGCCTTTTAGCACAAGTACTGCCTTAAATTTCTCACTCCAAGCCTTAGCGTAAGCAAATCTATTTTCTTGCAATGTTTTTACGTCAATATCTGCTATATTACAAAGCTTTAAAAGTGAGCAAAATTCCTTTGGGTGGGGCGTCAAAATACAGTTTTCATTTAGTAGATCAAGCACTTTTGCACTGTAAAAAATATCAGCGTCAAGAACAAGATTTTTGCTCTTTAAAATTTGCACCTCGAGCTCTTCTATGCCCTTTTTGCCAAGCCCCATGCCAACGGCTCCAGCGTTCATTTTATCGCTTATCTTACTTGCTTGCATGATATGTGTTGGTAAATTTAAGCCCTGCTCGCCTATCACACTAACTAGCCCAGCCCCAAAGGCAAATGCCGCCTTTGCGCAAAGTTTGCTAGCTCCTATGTGCTCGCCAGATACAATAAATGCGTGGCCAAAGTCGCCCTTATTTACGCACTGCTTTTTTCTATTTGGAAGCACAAGGTCGCACTTTTCAAGCAAGTGGTAGTCACTTTCGTACTCATAGTTTTGAGCGCTTATACCAAGATTAGCGACCTTTACCTTGCCAACAAAGTCTTTTGCAGCGTCGCTATAAAGCCCAAGCTTTCTAGCTCCCATTGTGATCGTGATGTCCGCTTTTACGCAAGCACCTAGTACCTTGCCATCACTACTTAGTCCGCTTGGCACGTCACAAGCGATAGTGTAGGCAGAGCTTTTGTTTATCTTTGAGACAAGCTCTATGTGATTTTCATCTAAATTTCTATTTAAACCAGAGCCAAAAAGTCCGTCTATGACGCATTTTGCACCATTTAAGCTATTTTCTACATCTTTACTCTCACACACGCCAGCAGATTTAGCTCGCTTAAGCTGCTTAATGGCTAGTGGCTTTAAATTCTGACTAGCTAAGATAAATTCGCATTCAAACTCACCCTCAAGCATTCTTAACGCACAAAGCACGTCAGCACAGTTATTGCCACTTCCACAAATGCCTAGTATTCTCATACCTTTTTTAAATTTCTTACGTATAAAATTTGCTATGCCAGCGGCGGCGTTTTCCATTAAAATTTCTTCACTGAGGTTAAATTTCTCACTCACCCTCTCGTCTAAAATTCTTGTATCCAGATATAAATTTTTCATCTTTATGCCCTAAAACTGAGCGCCTCTAAGATGTGGGGCTTTAAAATTTGCTCGCTCTCATCAAGATCAGCGATGCTTCTAGCCACCCTAAGTGTCCTTTTTATGCCCCTTTGGGAAAGATTGTACTTCGAGGCTGCCTTTTGTAAAATTTCTCTTGCTTCATTATCCAGTAGACAAAATTTTTCTACTTGTGCGTCGTTTAGCTTGCCGTTTAGCTCATCTTGATCGCGCTTTTTTTGAAAGATAAAGGCTTTTAAAACCATCTCACTCATCTGCTGCGAGCTTAAACTCGCCTTGTCACCTGGCGAGCTCTCGTCCATAGCAACTTTTAAATCAATGCGGTCAAGCACTGGAGCTGAAATTCTTGATTTATAGTTTTTTATCTCATTTTCACTGCATTTGCAATTTAGATTGCGAGAGAATAAATTTCCACAAGGACATGGATTTTGAGCTGCTACGAAGATAAATTTAGTCTCATAAGTCACTTTTGAATTCACTCTTGCGATATGGATTTGATTGTCCTCTAGTGGCTCTCTTAGGCTCTCTATCACTTGTTTAGAAAAGTGTGGAAATTCGTCAAAAAATAGCACTCCACCATTTGCAAGCGCGATCTCACCGATCTTTGCAACATTTGAACCGCCACCAAATATTGAACTTTTAGTCGAGGTGTGATGTGGCGAGCGAAAAGCTCTAATACTTGTAAATTCGCTATCTTGAAGATTTAAAGAGCGGTAAGCGGCAGACTTTAGCACCTCTTCTAGGCTTTGTGGCGCCATTATATACACTAGTCGTTTTGCACACATGCTTTTGCCGCTACCTGGGCTGCCTTCAAATAAAATATTGTGCATACCAACGGCTGCAATAACGCAGGCTCTTTTTGCGCGATCCTGACCCAAAACATCCTCAAAATCAAGCTCGAAGTTTAAATTTGGAACATATCTTTTGCCAGAAATTTCTATCACGTTTGAAAATAGTTCATGCGTAGCAGTAAAACGTATGTTTTTCGCAAATTCTGCGTCGTTAAAAAACCTAATCGCTTCCTCTAGAGTACTAACCGCATAAATCTCTAAATTTGGGATCATAGAAGCTTTTTGTGCTATCTCTTTTGGCACTAAGACTTTTACGTTTTTTACCTGCGTACTTAAAAAAAGAAGGATCGAGAATAAATTTGCTGTGCTTTTTACGCTTCCATCAAGCCCAAGCTCGCCAAAGACAAAAATTTTCTCTAAGCTTTTTGCCTTTTGAAGACCTATAAGAAGAGCGATAGCTAGGTCAAAATGTGAGCCACTCTTTGGCAGATCTGAAGGGGATAAATTTATGGTAATCTTTTGTGCTGGAAAAGAAAAATCAAGTGCCAGAAGTGCTGCTTTTACGCGTTCTGTGCTCTCTTTTATACTTGTGCTTGCAAGCCCAACGATGCTAAAACCAGGAAGCCCGCGAGAAAAGATAGACTCAACGTCAATTATCTTTAGCCCATCGCCGTAAGTAGCACATCTTAAAGACTTCATGAAGCTTTTTCTTTTTTTTGCTTTTTGTATTCCTTATCAAATTTTTTGCGTTTATTAAAGCCGATTTTTTCTATAAAAAGATGTCCATCTAAATGATCATTTTCATGCTGGATAGCGATAGCTAAAAGTCCATCGGCCTTTAAGCTTTGCTCTTTGCCAAAGCGGTCTTGATATTTGATGGCCACAACTTCATTTCTTTTTACATCTTCATAATATCCAGGCACACTAAGGCAACCCTCTTGATAGATGCATTCTCCTTCACGTAGTTCAAACTTTGGATTTATGATCTCGATTAAATTTTCTTTATCCTGCACGCCCTCGTCATTGGCTAGATTTATAATAAAAATTCTTTTTGCGACACCTATTTGAATAGCTGCAAGGCCGATGCCCTCTTTTGCAATCATCGTATCATACATATCATCAAGTAGTTTGTGAAGTTCCTCATCAAAATTTTTAACATCTTTTGAGACTTCATAAAGCTTTTTATTTGGATAAGATAAAACCTCTAAGATCAAGCCCAAACTCCTACTTATTCACCCAAAAATATAGGCTGCTCATCATCTTGTGTTAGTATTAGTTGATCTAACGAGTAAGAGATTAATTCTTCAGCACTTCTTGTTTTTGTTATCATGCTTGAAACCACTTGGATATCAAGCTTACACTCTTCACCATCTATCTTCCAAG
The DNA here is from genome assembly GCF_003048555.1 of Campylobacter concisus. GTDB lineage: Bacteria > Campylobacterota > Campylobacteria > Campylobacterales > Campylobacteraceae > Campylobacter_A > Campylobacter_A concisus_AO. The sequence continues at coordinate 26,735 of NZ_PIRR01000019.1, forward strand.
GTATAGATGAAAGCATATTTAAAATTCTGCTACCGGCTTGTCTTGTGCCATTTTCATCAGTATATTTCATAACCATAGCAAAACAGCCATCACCGTAATGAGCCACTATATCGCTTCTTCTAGAAGTTCTTAAAAGAAGCTGTGATATAGCTTTATACATATTGTTTCGCTCTTTTAAATTTTTAACACGATTTGTAAATCTATCTTTTGCTCTTACTAGTAAGAACGATGCGTTATAGCCATATCTTTTAACGGCTTCTACTTCACTTTGCACTGTGGCTACTAGAAATTTTTTATTATAAACGTCATATGTCGTATCATAAATCGACTGCTCTTCAATAGATTTAAGCATCTTAGCTACTTCGTCATAGCTTACTTTAATGACATCAAGATGCTTATCCATAAGACTGTTTAATTTTATTAGGTCATGGTTAAATGCGCTTAAAACATTTTGAAGAGCTAGGATATTTGTGTTATTTTTAAGTGCATCCATGCGTTTTTGCACTAGGCCTCTCATGATGCCTAAATTTTTATAGATTAGTACCACGGCTTGAAGCATGCTTTTTATCTGGATAAATCCTTGCTTTATCTCTTTTTCAATAGAGATATTACTGCCTGATGGTACTGAGATCTCGGAATTTATGACTATCATATCACCGATCTCTTTTCTAAATTCATCAGGCTGCCCATCAAGCATTTTCTCAAAATAAATGGAGTAATTATTTGGCGTAGATGGAACATTATCGTCGCTTAATTCATGCAAAACATTTTCTGAAAATTTGTAGATATCTACCTTTTCTTTTTCTAGAATATGTTTTACCTCAACCGCTTTTTTCTTAGGGTCTGGTGCATTATCTATCTTTATCACTTTGGGCCTTATTTAAAACTTTTCTCCAAAATTTTATCAACAAGTCCGTACTCTTTGGCTTCGACCGAACTCATAAAGAAGTCACGTTCAGTATCTTTTACGATCTTACTTAGTTTTTGACCTGTATTTTTAGCCAAAATTCCATTTAAAATCTCTTTCATACGCAAAATTTCACGAGCTTGTATCTCGATATCAGTCGCTTGTCCTCTAGCACCGCCAAGTGGTTGGTGTATCATGATGCGAGAATTTGGTAGTGCATATCTTTTACCTGGTGCACCACAGCTTAATAAAAATGCACCCATGCTAGCGGCTTGGCCGATACAGATCGTGCAAACATCTGGCTTTATGTAATTCATCGTATCATAGATGCTAAAGCCACTTGTTATAACGCCACCTGGTGAGTTTATATATAGATAGATATCTTTATCTGGATCTTCAGCCTCTAAAAATAGAAGCTGGGCGACAATAGAAGCGGCCATGCCGTCCTCTATCTCACCACTTAGCATAACGATCCTGTCTTTTAAAAGACGGGAGTATATATCATAGCTTCGCTCACCTCTACTAGTTCTTTCAACTACGACAGGAACGTAATAGCTCATTACTCGGCCTTCTCTTTTCTACTTGCTTTTTTCTCGTCTTTTTCTTTGTTAAAGAGCTCACTAAATAGCTTCTCTTCGATCATTGACATCTTTATAGCTGGAAGCATGCCTTGGTTGCGGTACATCTCAAGGTGTGCTTTTGGATCTTGTCCGCTTCTATACGCCTCAAAATAGATCGCTTGAACAACCTCTTGATCGCTTACTTTCACACCTCTTACGCGAGCTAGCTCATCGATTATGAAAGTTAGGCGAACGCTATTTTCAGCGTCTTTTCTAAACTCGTCACGTTTTTTAGAAAGAGCATCTTTGTCCTCTCTAAATTTTTTCATATCATCTGGAGTAAATGAGCTCCATGCGTTTCTAAACTGCATATCAATCTCTTGCTCGACAATATTTTTTGGCACGTCAAATTTAAATTTCTCAACCGCAGCTTCAGCAAATTTTGGCTTAAGCTCATCATTTATAAGTTTATAAATTTTCTCTTGGCGGATTTGCTCTTTTATGCGCTCATCAAGTAACTCTTCAGTTGGTTTTTCTTCATTTGGAAGTAGAGTTTTTAACATCTCTTCATCTAGTTTTTCAGGAATTTTTCTCTCTTGAATTTCATGAAGTTTTATTTTAAAGATAGCGTCTTTGCCAGCTAAATGTGCAGCGCCATAGTTTTCTGGGAATTTAACCTCGATATCTTTTTCGCCACCAGCTTTTATGCCTACCATGCCATCTTCAAAGCCTGGGATGAATTGATTTGAGCCGATCTCAAGCACATAGTTTTCAGCCTTGCCACCATCAAATGCAACGCCATCAACAAAGCCCTCAAAGTCAAATTTAGCAAAATCGCCAACTTTTAGGCCTCTTTTGCTCTCTACTTTTTCAAGTGGAGCTATCATTTTTAAAAGTTCAGTTTTTTTCTCATCGATATCTTTTTTCAAAACACGTGGGTTTGAAAACTCAGGTATCAAGCTCTCATAGCCGCTCACATCGACACTTGGCTTAAATGAAACTGTTAGCTCAACATCGATCTTACCATCTTTTCTGTCAAATTTTGAAACAATAGGCTCGCCGATAAGATCATCATTTTTCTTGCCTGCTTGTTTTATAGCCTCATCAACAACATCTCTTAAGACATCTTGCTCAGCATCATTTGTTAGCTCTTTCTCGTAGCGTTTTAGCACAATAGCAACTGGCACATGGCCTTGTCTAAAGCCATCTACTTTCATAGTTTTTGCTGCTTTTTTTGCTAGTTTTTCTACGCTAGATTTTATAGCATCCGCACTTATAGTCGTGCTTGCTAAGGTATTTACGCTATCTAGAGCTTTTGTTTTGATTTCCATCTAATTCCTTTATGAATACAAATTTTTAGCCCAAAATATAGCAGAATTTTCCTTATTTCATTGTAAATTTGTAAATTTTTATAGATATAAAAGGCGTTTTAACGTAGAATCTAGCAATAAAATTATGGAGAAAATTTATGCAAGAGAGTTTTGAAAATTCGGTTAAAAACATGCTAACGATAATAGGCGAAGATCCAAATAGAGAAGGCCTTATAAAGACGCCTGAGCGTGTCTTTAAAGCATTTAAATTTCTAACTAGCGGATATGATGAAGATCCAAAAGAGGTTCTTGGTGACGCACTTTTTACTAGCTCAAATAACGAAATGGTTCTCATGCGAAATATTGAGTTTTATAGCCTTTGTGAGCACCATTTGTTGCCTATTATCGGCCGCGTGCATGTGGCATACATCCCAAATGGCAAGGTCGTTGGCCTTAGTAAAATTCCTCGCATGGTAAATATCTACGCAAGACGCCTACAAATTCAAGAGCAGATGACTGAGCAGATAGCAAAAGCACTTGAGGACGTGATCGCTCCAAAAGGCGTTGGAGTCGTCGTCGAGGCTAGACATATGTGCGTTGAGATGAGAGGTGTGCAAAAAATAAACTCAACCACCACGACCTCAGCGCTTAGAGGCTGCTTTATCAAAAACGCAGACACAAGACGAGAATTTTTCTCGCTTATAAATTCTCCTAGGGAAACGCATTTTTGAGCTTAGAGCATATAAATTTAAAGCTTAAAGAGGGTGTGAAACTCTCAAACACCTTTGGCATCATAACTAAAATCACAGCTACGACTATCGAGATCACTGGACTTCGTCCGAGTATCGGTGACATCGTGCGAATAGTTGCAAAAGACAAGAGCAAAAATGGCCTTGGAATGGTCACACAGATAAAGACAGATGGTGCTTATATCAGTCCATTTGGCTTTGTTGAGGGCTTTAGGATAGGCGACTTCGTCTATGAGAGCGATCAAGGAATGAGCATACCGGTGGGGCCAAATTTACTTGGGCGCGTGGTCGATCCATTTATGAAGCCGATTGATGGCAAAGGAGTGATCGAAACGACTGAATATATGCCGATCATGAGAGCGCCGATAGATGCGATGAAAAGGGGGCTTATAAACGAGCCATTTAGCGTTGGTATAAAGACGATAGATGGACTGCTTACTTGCGGCAAGGGGCAAAAGCTGGGAATTTTTGCAGGTTCAGGTGTGGGCAAATCAACTCTTATGGGTATGATCGTAAAAAACACACTAGCTCCCATAAAAGTAGTCGCGCTAATAGGCGAGCGTGGCCGTGAGGTGCCCGAATTTATCGAAAAAAACCTGGGCGGCGACCTGGAGGGCACGGTCATCATCGTAGCGACCAGTGATGACAGCTCGCTCATGCGAAAGTATGGCGCATTTTGTGCGATGAGCGTGGCTGAATACTTCAAACAACAAGGCAATGACGTGCTCTTCATCATGGATAGCGTCACACGTTTTGCGATGGCGCAGCGTGAGATCGGCCTTGCACTTGGCGAGCCACCGACCTCAAAAGGCTATCCGCCAAGTTCGCTCACACTCTTGCCTCAGCTAATGGAGCGTGCTGGTAAAGAGGAGGGCAAGGGCAGTATCACGGCATTTTTCACCGTGCTAGTTGAAGGCGATGATATGAGCGATCCGATAGCTGACCAAAGCCGCTCTATCCTAGACGGACACATCGTGCTAAGCCGGGAGCTAACAGACTTTGGAATTTACCCACCCATCAATATCCAAAACTCGGCCTCGCGTGTCATGGGCGATGTGATCAGTAAAGAGCATAAGCTAAATGCGATGAAATTTAAGCGCCTCTACTCGCTTTTAAAAGAAAACGAGGTCTTGCTTCGTATCGGTGCTTATCAAAAGGGTAGCGATAAGGAGCTTGATCTTGCGATCTCAAAAAAAGAATTTATGGAGAACTTCTTAAAACAAAGTTCAGAAGAGACCTTTGCACTCGAAGAGGTCGAAGAACTGCTTGATAAGATCAATCAGTAAATTTCTAAAATTTATAAGCCTTTTTACAAAATTTGGCTACTAAAAATATAATCAATTTTTTATACTAATTGTTAAAGTGATCACGCATTACTTCTTTACTTCGGATGTAAAAATCGCACTCAAAGACCTATAAATTTCTATTTTCTCATCTCTTTTTTGATTTCAAAAAGCGCTGCTACAAATATCATGAAAGAGAAATTGAAAATTATGAGGCTTTTTATTTTAAACTTAGTGAGAACGGTTTTTGTGTTATACAAAACGACAAAGTATTAAAAACTATTTCTAAGCACAATACGCATCCCAAACAGCGATCACAAAGTGTGCAAATTCTAAAATTTGGGATTTTTTGACAAAAATTACTTATTTGCAAACTCTGCAGTAGTGAATTTGAGACAAGTGAGCAAGTTAAATTTATACTAAGTGATTATGCGCTGATATCTGTTTTGCTGTAAATTTTGGTAGCAATCATTGCGTAAATTTAACTATGAAAGCAAAATTTTACATTTAGATCGTAATCTCTGGCCCTTTAAACTTCGCCTCGCAACAAAAGCATATGCTATATGAGATAGTAAAATTTAGAAGAGATTAAGAGCTAAAACCTATTTTTTCTCATCAAAGCTTAAGTTTAACTCACACTTTCCATGACTTTGGCGGTTACAAACATGTAAATTCTAATTAGACAAAAGAAGATTCCTCACCAATGTCAGTGACTCTTGCTATTTTTATATTTGTTTAAATTTATACAAACAATAAAATCAAGAGAGAAGGCTTAAGAGCCAAATCCCATCTTCTTATCTTCACCAAAACTTGAGTTTAGCTCGCGCTCTATCGTGGTTTTGAAGTCCTCAAAGGTAAAAATCCCATCATCTTTTATCGCCACTTTCAAAGCAGTATTTTTTAGTGCAAGGACGATCTGTGCGCCACTTAGGTTAAACTCAGCCAGCCTTTCAACACTAAAGCCATCTTCAAAGCTCGCGTTCTCAGGCAAAATTTTACGCCAAATAGCAAGTCTGCCGTTAAAATCAGGCTTTTTAAACTCGATCTTGTAGTCAAACCTTCTAGAAAACGCAACATCAAGGCTTTGTAAGAAATTTGTCGTAGCGATCAGCACGCCTTCAAAGCGCTCGATCTGCTCTAAAAAGATATTTTGCATTTGATTATGCATTTTTTCAGCCCCACTCGAGCTCTCCACTCTCGTGCTTAAAAACTGATCGGCCTCGTTTAGCAAGAGTACTGGCTCACTACCACTTTTTTTGCAAATTTCTTTGTAAGTATCAAAAATTTTCCTTACATTTTGCTCGCTCTCGCCGACATATTTGCTTAAAATTTTTGAGCAGTCAAAGCTTAGAATTTGCTTCTTTAGACTCTTTGCAAGCCCAACAGCGCTCATGGTTTTACCAGTGCCAGGCTCGCCGTAAAAGATGATCTTGGCGTCTATATTTTTTCTAGTTTTTATACCCCAGCTGCTAAGTCTGGCGAGCACTTTTTTATCGACTTGCTTTAGTATCGTGCTTAAAAGCTGTTTTGTCTTTTCGTTTAGCACGACGTCTTCTAGGCTGGTTACTGGCTCTATTAGCTCAAAAATTTCTTGCTCTTTTACCAGGCTTTCGATCTTGATTTTCTTGCTATTTTTATCATTTTTTGGATGCATTATGCTTTGCAAAATTTCTTCATTTATAAAAAAGCTCTTGCTAACGTTGCCATAAGCGTTTAAAACCTCGTCGTAGTCAATGAGTGCGCCCTCTATGAGCCTTGAGCCATCCTCTAAAAGAGTACGATTTTTGATGCGTTCAAACTCATCTTTGCTTATTAGCCCAACTAGCGTGTTTAGATCTCGTCCATTTTCAAAGTCGCCTGCGTACTCCTCTTTTAAAAGGGCTAAAAATATAATCTGCTCTTTTTCATCGAGCGAATTTTCTTTAAAAATTTGCTCTATTTTTAGGCTGATCTTGCTTAGTTTTACTCGCTCGTTGATTCGCTTTGTAAGCTCAGAAATTTGCTCATTTATTCGCTTTTTGGCATCACTTGAGTCATCGCCAAAAATAGCAGCCTTTGAGTAAAGCTCCACCTTTAAAAACTGATCTTTTAAATACTCCAAATGATCCTCATATGGCGTAAGCTCTGGCAAATTTATATCAGCGTTGCCATCTTCAAGAATTTTTAAAAATGTGGCTGATAGAGAAATTTCAGAATGAAGCAACGAAAGAAGCCCTTGAGCTGAAGCCCTTTGCGTACTCTCAGGTATTTTAAAAAGACTATAATTTTGTACAATCCAACCGCTATCAAGCAAATTTTTTATAAATTTTAGATACAAAAGCTGCTTATCATTTTGCGTGCCAAAGACTGCTCCAAGTAGCTCAAAAACGCTCATATTAGCCGTTCCTTGCACATAAGCTTTACTTAGATATTTTAAAATTTCTCCCTCTTCATCGCCGCACTTTATCAGCTCGTAAATTTTGCTTTTTTTGAGGTCCTGGTTTAAAAAATCAAGCAAGTATTTCACTAAAATTTATCCTTCATCTGCTCTATTTGCTCTTTTAATACACGTTTTAACACCTTGCCAGTGGCATTTCTAGGCAACTCTTCGGCAAAATAGATACTCTTTGGTATCTTGAAATTCGCTAAATTTTTCTTCAAATGCTCTCTTACTGTCTTTTCATCAAGATCCATGCCCTCTTTTACCTGTATGAAAGCCACTACCTCTTCATCGGCATGTACGTCTTTTACGCCGATTACCGCTGTTGCCTCGACTGCTTCAAGTTTGTAAATAACCTCTTCGATCTCGCGCGGATAGATGTTAATGCCCTTTGATATGATAAGGTCTTTTTTGCGATCAACGATATAGATAAAGCCCTCTTCATCGACTTTGCCAAGATCTCCGGTCTTTAACCAGCCGTTTATGATGGTCTCATCGGTGATGCTTGGCATACCATAGTAGCCTTGCATGACGCAGTCGCCCTTTATGATGATCTCACCGATCTGGCCAACTGGAAGCTCCATCATCTCATCATTTACGATCTTTACCTCATAGCCATCAAGTACAGGCCCTACACTTAAAAGCTTTTGTTTATCATATAAATTTGCAGCTACGACTGGCGAGCATTCGCTAAGACCATATCCCTCGACAAGTGTCGCGCGCGGAAATTTCACTCTAAAGTCATCTATCGTCTGCTTTGCAAGCGGAGCCGCACCACTTACAAATAATCTAATGCGGTTAAACCATCTAAAATACCAAGGAATTTTTGCCTTACCAATAGCTGTATAGATGGCTGGGATTCCCAAAAATACAGTTACACGCTTTAGCAAAGTTTGTTTTAGTACATTTGAAAATGGAAATACCGACTTTACAAGAACCATCGAAGCGCTCGCAAATATCGGAAGCAACACCATTGCAGTTAGCGTAAAACTATGAAACATCGGCAAAAATACAATAAACCTATCGCTCGTTTTAACAATAAAACGATCATGAGCTCCAATTAAATTTGAAAAGATATTTTTATAGCTTATCATCGCGCCTTTTGGCTTGCCAGTAGTGCCTGAAGTATAAATTATATGCATTAAATCATCTATTACCGGATACTTTGTGATACTAAGAGCGTATTTGTGATTTAGAGTTTCTGTAAAATTTATGTTTTTAACAAGGCCATTATTTTCATAGCCCTTGCTCATATCCTCTTTTGAAATTTGAGGCGTTGAAGTGAGATACGCGCTCTCGCCATACTCTTCGTCAGTGTCTATATATTCATCCTTTGAAGCACTTTGAAGTTTCTTTGGTATTGCTCCGATCCAGATTATCTTTCTTAAAATTTCAAGCTCATTTAATGCGATTAACTCTTTTGCAAGCGAGCTAGACGCAAAAAGCACCTTTGCGCCGCAATCATTTATGATATATTCAAACTCGTTTGCTTTTAAAAAAGTATTCATAGGCACTGCAATGCCGCCTATTGCGGTTATCGCAAGGTATGAAATAATAAATTCTTTCGAGTTTGTAACCGCCATAGCTACTTTATCACCAAATTTTACTCCAGCAAGTTGCAAATAAGCCGCTACTTTATCGACATTTTGCTTTAATTCGCGATATTTTAGTTTCTCTTTTTCTTCAAAAAGAACTACTTGATTTGGATTTTCCTTTGCTACTTTGGTTAAAATTTCATAAAAATTATTATAAGAGTATCGCATTATTGACCCTAACTAAAATGTATATTTAAAAGTCGTACCAAGGATTTGGATCGTACCAGTATCAAATTCCCCTGACATTTTTGTAGCAATACTGTTGGTAATACCTGTCGCACGCTTCTTATCACGGTGTTGATAAACATATCCAAGTGCCATTTCAAGATTTGGTGTAAATTTATAATTTACACCAAAAGAATACACCTTAGATGTGGTATTTGGAAGCTCTAATCCAGTATGCTTGCTGCTTGTAATATCTTCATCATAAGCAAAGCCAGCCATTAGTCTAAATTTTTCATTTACGTCGTAGGCAAGACCTAGTCTATATGTATTTGTATCTTTTGCATTTTTGACAACTGGGTCGTCCATGAATCTTGCAAAAGCTGGATGCGAGTGAGCTGGGCCTTTATCCATGTATTCAAAGTCATAGCCTTTAAATTTAGACCAATACGTCCTCTCAAAAGCTAGCAAAAGGGTAAAGTTGCTAAATTTATATCCAGTTGCAAGTACAAGCTGTGCAGGAAGTGGGATCTCGACTTTTGTTTTACCATGATAGCTTATAGGAGATAGTGCTCCGTTAAAATCAGCATCTGTATGGCCTTTAAGTTCTAAATTCACATTTGAGCGGTAAGTAACGGCAAAGCTTAAATCCTCAATAGGTCTATAAGTAAGTGCAACATTATAGCCATAGCCCATACCATCGCCTTTTATCTCTCTGTAGCCTATTCGTCCAAAGTCACTTGCTATCTTACCTTTACTATAAACACCTCTAGCGCCAAGAGCAACGGCAAGCTTATCATTTATGCGGTAAGCTACGGTTGGATTTAGCTCAACAACTTGCAGCTTAAACCTTTTAGCGGTAAATGCGGTAGCTGGATCCTCCCACGATACACCAACAGCAGCAGGAACGGCAAGAGCTAAACCAAATTTCCAGTTTTCATAAATTTCTGGCGTTACAAAACTAAATGTACCAGCTAGCGAGTCAAATTTTTCTGACTTGTAGCTTTTGCCACTATCACTTTTAAACTCGAGCTTATTTATATGAAACCAGCCGAGGGTACTTTCTATGTGATGGCGTCCATCTAAAAACATCATATTTGCTGGGTTAAAATATGCCGCATCAGCTCCAAAACTAAAGGCCACGTTACTAGCAGCAAGACCTAAAGAATCAGCACTTTGCTCAGGAACTTTATAACCTCCAGCATTTAGCAAAGTAGATGCCATAATAATGCTTAATAGCACTTTTTTCATAGTTTTTCCTTTTCGAAATTTCTTAAAATTTTTATTTCGTCTTCCCAAATACTCTCGTCAATCGTCTCTAATATTAAAGGAATTTCGCCTATTTTATCATCATTTATTATATTTTTAAAAGCACTAAATCCAAGCTCGCCCTTGCCAAGACTCTCGTGTCTATCTTTTTTCGAGCCAAGCCCAAATTTTGCATCATTTAAATGCATGCCAGATAAAAATTTATAGCCGATGATCGCATCAAATTCTCCCATCGTCTTAGCGTAGGCCTCTTTACTTCTTAGATCATATCCAGCAGCAAATGCGTGACAGGTATCAAAGCAGACACCAACCCTGTTCTCATCGTCTACTCGCTCTATCAAATAAGCAATCTGCTTAAAACTAAAGCCTAAATTTGAGCCTTGTGCAGCTGTATTTTCGATGACTAGCTTTACACCGCTTGTGCGCTTAAGTGCTGTGTTCATGCAGCTTGCGATATTATCTAAACACTCTTTTTCGCTTATTTGTTTTAGGTGCGAGCCTGGATGAAAATTTAAAAGCTCTAGCCCAAGCTTACTAGCGCGATCTATCTCATCCACAAAGGCCTCAAGCGACTTTGCTCTTGCCTCCTCATCTGGATGGCCTAAATTTATCAAGTAGCTACTGTGTGGCAAAACATGCTTTGTGCTTATGCCAGAAATTTTTAGATTTTCTTTAAACTGCTCTATTTCACTAGCACTTAGCTCTTTTGCATTCCACTGGCGTTGATTTTTTGTAAAAAGCGCAAAGGCATTTGCTCCTATTTTTGCAGCATTTAACGGAGCGTTGAACACGCCTCCAGCAGCACTTACGTGAGCTCCGATGTATCTCATTTTAACTCTTTTATTATCACTCTTATTTTGTTTTTGCTATCTATAAATTTGACGTAGTTGTCGCAAACCTCGTATTTTATAAAATATGAACTTAGATCTTGTCTAAAGCCACACTCCGTATTTATCAAGCCTTTGCCTTCATAAATCTTTTCTTTTTGCAAAATTTCTTCAAAAAGGCTCTCATAATGCGGGGCTAGAAAAAATTTCTCATTAAACTCAGTCTTGTTAAAGCAAGCATTATTTATGCAAATTTTATCTCTTATGCTTATGTTTGCGGTGTTTACGCCAGAGCTATAAATTTGCAAATTTAGCTCATTTTTATATTTATGGAAAAATCCAACGTCATTTATCTTGATCATTGGAGAAAATAAAGTAACTTGAAAAGCTTGTGAATTTTGCGGCGTTTTAGTAGCTACGCAACCTGTAAAAATAAAAACAGACGACAAAGTAAATAAAAAATTTTTCAAAATTTTTTCCTTATTAATCTAAAATTAAGTATAAAAGAAATATAATCCCAACTTCATAACCGACATGTGGCCCATTCGTCTAGCGGTTAGGACATCGCCCTTTCACGGCGGTAACACGAGTTCGAGTCTCGTATGGGTCACCACTTCTAAAAATCAAAATCTTATCCATATAAGCTTTAAAATA
>NZ_PIRR01000001.1:0-77031 GCF_003048555.1 Campylobacter concisus
GAGCCTGACTCAGGGCTTGGATTTATTATTTTTAGTCTTTCAATGGGTCAAATTTTATCACTTATCATGTGTGGTTTTGGAATTTTTATTTATGCCATGCTTTATAAAAAATTTTCAAAGCTCTAATATAAGTGTTTAAAAAATATTAAAGTAAAAATCTGCTAGCATTAGCTTTATCAATTAATACTAATATTTAAATTAGTATTAAGAAATGATAATTTATTTCAAATTTCTTAGGAGGGCTCATGACCGGGCTTATAGAAGGTTTTTTGGGAAAACGGTCGGACGACAAAAAAAGTCGCACTCCAGCCGCTTGGGATAGATGGCAAAGTATTACAGGGTTTATTTTGGCCTGTTTTATATTGTGCCATATGGTTTTTACTTCTACTATACTACTTGGCAAAGACGCATTTAACGCTGTCGTAGGGTTTGCGGAGGCTAAATTTTTATTTGGAGAAGCTACATGGTGGATCACTAACGTCATAGCTGCGGTAATATTTGCCATTTTTATCGCTCATGCATTTTTAGCTATGAGAAAATTTCCAGCAAACTACAGACAATATCTAATGTTTAGAGGCCACAAAGACCGCATGAAGCACCTTGATACTACGCTTTGGTGGTTTCAGTTTTTAACCGGTTTTGCGCTATTTTTCGCAGCCAGCGCACACCTAGTGGATATAGTCTTTGGCGGACACATCACTGCCGACAAATCAGCGGCTGCATTTCATCAACTAGAAATTTTCTACTTCGTACTACTTGTTTTTATGGTCGTTCACGCTAGTATCGGTATGTACCGCTTGTATGTCAAATGGATAAGCATTGATGGTGCAAATAAGCACGAAATGTTTGCCAAAAGAAATAAGGCAAAAACAATTGTATTTGCCGTTTATGGCATACTTGCTATAATTGCGCTAATCGCCGATTTCGTGTGGATCAGCCATTAAAAAGGAGCTAGAAGATGAATGTAAAATATTATGATGCATTAGTTATCGGAGGCGGTCTAGCTGGTCTTAGAGCTGCTGTGGCTGCTGGAGAAAAGGGGTTAAGCACCGTCGTTTTAAGCCTAATACCTGTAAAACGCTCGCACTCTGCGGCTGCACAAGGAGGTATGCAAGCTTCTTTGGGAAATTCAAAAATGAGCGAAGGCGACAACGAGGATGTACACTTTGCCGACACGGTAAAAGGTAGCGACTGGGGCTGCGATCAGCAAGTTGCACGTATGTTTTGTCAAACAGCGCCTAAAGCGATTCGCGAGTTAGCGGCTTGGGGCGTGCCTTGGACTCGTATAACAAAAGGCGAGAGAAGCGCTATCATCAACGCTCAAAAAACGACTATCGTAGAAAAAGAAGAGGTCCACGGACTCATCCACTCTCGCGACTTTGGCGGAACTAAAAAATGGAGAACATGCTTTACTGCCGACGCCACCGGTCACACTATGCTTTTTGCCGTAGCGAACGAAGCTCTAAAGCACAACGTAGAAATCCACGACAGAAAAGAAGCTATCGCGCTAATCCACGCAAACAACCGCTGTTACGGCGCGATCGTTCGCGATCTAGTTAACGGCGAGATCACGGCATACGTCGCAAAAGGCACACTAATCGCTACGGGCGGCTACGGTAGGGTTTATAAACACACTACAAACGCAGTAGTTTGCGAAGGTATCGGCGCAGCCATCGCTCTTGAGACTGGTGTAGCTCAGCTTGGAAATATGGAAGCAGTGCAGTTTCACCCGACTCCGATCGTTCCAAGCGGTATCTTGCTAACAGAAGGTTGCCGCGGCGACGGCGGAATTTTACGCGACGTAGACGGATATCGCTTTATGCCCGACTACGAGCCTGAGAAAAAAGAACTAGCTAGCCGCGACGTCGTAAGCCGCCGCATCATGGAGCATATCCGCGCAGGCAAGGGCGTACCTAGCCCGTACGGATATCATGTTTGGCTAGATATCTCTATCCTTGGACGCGAGCATATCGAGAAAAACTTACGCGACGTTCAAGAAATTTGCGAAATCTTTAACGGTATCGACCCTGCCGACACCGAAGTATATACCGACGAAAACGGACGCCAACGCGGTAAAGGCTGGGCGCCGATCCTACCTATGCAGCACTACTCTATGGGTGGCATAAAAACTAAGCCTACAGGCGAGAGTCCGACGCTAGCGGGTCTATTTAGCGCCGGCGAGGCTGCGTGCTGGGATATGCACGGATTTAACCGCCTAGGCGGCAACTCCGTTTCAGAAACCGTCGTAGCTGGTATGATCGTTGGGGACTATTTTGCCGACTACTGTGGCAGCCACGAGATAGATATAAATACCGCAGATATCGAAAAATTCGTTAAAAAAGAGGAAGACTATCTAAAGAGCCTTGTCGAAAAAGAGGGCAAATTTAACGTATTTGAGATTAAAAATAAGATGAAAGACATTATGTGGGAGCATGTGGCGATCTTTAGAACCGGCGAAGGTCTAGCCGTAGCGGTAAAAGAGCTTGAAGAGCTTTATAAGCAATCTTTAGATGTTAAAGTCACCAATAAGGCGCTATTTGGCAACCCTGAGCTTGAGGAAGCCTACCGCGTACCAAAGATGCTAAAACTAGCCCTTTGTATCGCAAAAGGCGCGCTTGATCGCACAGAAAGCCGCGGAGCGCACTGCCGCGAAGACTATCCGAAACGAGACGACCTAAACTGGCTAAACAGAACTCTAACTAGCTGGAAAGAGGGCGATACACTACCGACTATCGTGTATGAGCCGCTTGATATTATGAAAATGGAGATGCCACCAGCATTTAGAGGCTATGGTGCGAAAGGTAATATTATTGAGCATCCAGATAGTGCCATCCGCCAAAAAGAGGTTGATGAAATTCGTGAGAAAATGCAAGCTGAAGGTAAGAGCAGACAAGAAATTCAAGAGGCTTTAATGCACTATGATCTTCAACCAAAATATAAAGCACCAAACGAAAGAGCAGGAATAGGATATGAGTAGAAAAATAACCATAAAAGCATTTAAATATAATCCGTTAAGCAAAATTTCAAAGCCGCACTTTGCGACCTACGAGCTAGAAGAGACTGATGGTATGACGTTATTTATCGCGTTAAATATGATTCGCGAGAAATTTGACCCAGATCTTAGCTTTGACTTTGTTTGTCGTGCTGGAATTTGTGGAAGTTGTGGCATGCTTGTAAATGGTAAGCCAAGATTAGCTTGTAGAACTCTTACTAAGGATTTTGAAAGCGGAGTAATTGAGCTTATGCCTTTGCCAGTATTTAAGTTACTAAAAGACTTAAGCGTAGACACCGGTAACTGGATGAACGCGATGAGTAGGCGTGTGGAGAGCTGGATACATACAGACCACGAGACAGATATTTCTAAGCTTGAGGAAAAGGTTGAGCCTGAAGTGGCGCAGGAAGTATTTGAGCTTGACCGCTGCATTGAGTGTGGTATCTGCGTGGCTGCGTGCGGTACGGCTATCATGAGGCCTGATTTCATCGGTGCGGTCGGACTTAACCGCGTAGCTAGATTTAAAATCGACGCGCTTGATAAACGAACCGACGAGGACTTTTACGAGCTTATCGGCGACGATGACGGCGTATTTGGCTGTATGACTTTGCTAGGCTGTGAAGACAACTGCCCTAAACACTTACCACTTCAAAGCCGCATAGCTTATATGCGTAGAAAAATGGCTGCCATAAAGTAGCCAAGGGGCTGTAAAAGCCCCAAATTTACTTCTAAATTTATTAAAAAAGATTGCAAATAGATGCCAAAAGGCATAAAAAGATATCAATAGATACAAATAAGAAAAATAAAAATATCAAAAATGGGATTGATAAGAGTGCGCCCATTATATAACCAAGTGGAAATGCGACAAATATAAAGACGATTCCGACACCAGAAATAAAACAAAAAATTAGCGCAAATATCGTAGCAAAGGTGTTTACAAATAAGCTAATATTTTCTAAAAGAAAATTTGTTAGGCCAAGATATCTCATGTTTTGATTATAGCTTTTAAGCCAAAAAATTTATATAATTTCAAAATTTGCTTCATTTAAGGATATAAAATGTTACCAAGCTATAAAGATATGATGCTACCTATTTTAGAATTTGTTGCGCAAAAGAAAGAGGCAAATAGAGCTGAAATTTCTAAATTTATAATTAAGCATTTTAAGTTAAAAGACGAAGATCTTTTGCAAAAAATAAAAAGAGGAACGCCAACTTATATAAATCGTACCGATTGGGCCTTATCCTATCTGGCTACAACAGCTCAAGTAAAATCAAGGTCAGAAAAAGTGCCGCTTCAAAAAGTTGGTAGAAGCCTATTTGCCATAACAAATTTTGGCAAAGAGCTAGTAAGTAGCAAGGACAAAAAGAGCAAATTTCTCACTTGGTACGATGAAATTTACAAACAAGAGATAAGGCAAGAGAAAAAAGAAGCCACGGAAAATACCCCAGATGACAATATAGATGAAGCGCTTTGCAAAATAAAAGAAGAGCTAAAAAGTGAAATTTTATCTAGCATTTTAGAAAAAGAGCCAAGATTTTTTGAATACCTTGTAACAAAGCTACTTGAAAAGATGAATTATGGAGCTGGAAATCTCACAAACAAAGGCCCAGATGGCGGGATAGATGGCATCATAGACGAAGATGAACTTGGGCTTTCTAAAATTTATATCCAAGCAAAAAGATACAAAGACGGCAGTAATATCCGTAGGCCAGAAATTCAGCAGTTTATCGGCGCCATCTCAAATAAAAATACTAAAAAAGGTGTCTTTATCACTACGGCAAAATTTACTAAAGAAGCTGAAAATTTCGCCAAAGATAATCAAAATTTTAGTGTGGTTTTGATAGATGGTGACAAGCTTGCAGAGCTAATGATAAAATACAAAGTCGGCGTTCAAACAAGCCAAATATATGAAATTTGCAAAATCGACACCGACTTTTTTGAGGAAAATAATTTTTAAGGCGTTGATTTGAAATTATCTTTTGTCATTTAAATTTTAAAACAAAACAGTAAAAGCAAGCTTTGCGGCATTATTAAATTTATACAAAAACACTTTAATTTTTAAGATTTTACTTTTATAAAGCTTAGCAAAACTCTATCTTACAAAGCTTTACAAATAAACCAAGACTAAAAATAACAAAATTTCTAAAATACGCACGCGGCCTTAACCACGTGCGTTTTATTTAGTTTTCCACCGGTATCTGCCCAAATTCTCCTCTGCGATAATCATCAATTGCTTGATTAATCTCCTCTTTTGTATTCATCACAAACGGTCCATATCCTACTACTGGCTCATCTATCGGCTCACCTGAGAGAAGTAGTATCTTTGCCTCACCACCCATAGCTTTTATGATTACTGCACCGCTAGCGTTTTCAAACCTTACTAGTTGTGTTTCACTTGCTTTTTGTGAGTTATTTATTATCACATTGCCACGCAAGACGACCAAGCTTAGATTGTGGCTTGCTGGTAAGTCTAGCGTTATCTTACCATCTTCTTTTACGCTTATATCCCAGACATTTAGCGGCGTAAATGTACTTGCAGCACCCCTTGTGTTCTCATACTCACCAGCTATTATCCTAGCTTCACCGTCTCCTATACTAACCACTGGGATACGCTCTTTTGGTAGGTGCTGATACTTAGGCTGCGTATTTTTATGTGCTTTTGGTAAATTTACCCAAAGCTGCACCATCTCAAAAAGCCCACCTTTTTGACTAAATTCTTTTGAGTGAAATTCTTGATGAGTTACTCCTGCACCAGCCGTCATCCACTGCACGTCACCTTGCTTTATGACACCGCCACCACCTGTTGAGTCTCTATGCTCGACCTCACCAGCATAAGCGATAGTTACCGTCTCAAAAACCTTTGTGCGGATGCTCGCCAACGCCACGAGGTCGTCCATTGTTTGGCTCAAAATACTGCGGTGCTGCATAATCAAGCATCAAAAAAGGATTCGTTCCTTTATCAACTTCATCCATATGTGTAAAAAGCGGATATACTAAAAATCCATCACCCACCCAGTGCGAGCTTTTTGGATTGTAAACCTTGCTAACATTTCTCATGTTTTCTCCTTATTTTTTATTTTCGTGCGGAGATTATAAAAAGGTGCCATTAACATATAATTTAATTTCAATAAATACTTATTAAGTTTCTTAAATAAATCTTAGACCAATAAATTAAAAAGCAAATTTTACCCATCTGCAGAAGTTAATTATTAAAATTTTATCACCTAAACGCCGTCTAAATTTTAAGTGTTATAATTACAGCGAAATAACGATTTTAAGGAGAGGATATGCAATCTCGCATAATCACTGGCGTTTTGATGTTTGTTGCTATTTTGGTAGTTTTTTTTATTGATAATTATATTTTAAATTTTATCTTGCTCGGCGCTGTGCTTTATTTTGCTTTTAATGAGTCGCTCAAGCTTTATAATATCGATCACAAACAGCTAGTTTTTGCCGCACTTGCTTTTTACGTGCTTACATATTTTACAAATCCAATATTCATAGCGATCCTTGCTATCATGCTAGTTGCTTCGATCCTGGCTCACATAAAAAGTGAAAATTTAAAGCTAGTCGCACCCTTTGTCTATCCGACCACGCCAATCTTTATGATGTGGATGCTTTACTCAGAGTATGGCGTAGGCTATCTTGTATGGCTTATTTTAAGTGTAGTTGCAAGCGATAGCGGTGCATTTTTTGTTGGTAAAATGTTTGGCAAACATCCATTTAGCCCAAGCTCACCAAACAAAACAATCGAAGGTGCAGCAGGCGGTGTGGCGATAGGCACAGTGATTGGCTGCATTGTTGGAAATTTTGTAACTGAAGGATTTTTCCAAATTTTATTTTCAAGCTTTTTAGTTTGCGTGTTTGCGGTTTGGGGAGATTTGTTTGAGAGTTACCTAAAAAGACTTTGCGGCGTCAAAGATAGTGGTTCACTCTTCCCAGGACACGGCGGTATGCTTGATAGGATAGATGGCTATTTATTTGGTGTAGTTGCCCTACTTTGGTCGCTCTCGTGGTAATACTTGGCTCAACTGGCTCAATCGGCAAAAACGCCCTTAATCTTTGCGAAAAATTTGGCGTAGAGGTTGAGGCGTTAAGCTGCGCTAAAAATGTAGATTTACTAAATGAGCAAATTTTAAAATTTAAACCAAAATTTGTCTGCGTAGGCGATGAAAAGCTAGCTAAAAACGTAAAAAATATAGAAACTAAAAATATCTTTTTTGGCGAGGCTGGACTGCTACAAATGCTAGAAATTTCAAGCTCAAAAAAGGTAATAAACGCCCTTGTTGGCTTTGCTGGCCTTGCTCCT
The DNA here is from genome assembly GCF_003048555.1 of Campylobacter concisus. GTDB lineage: Bacteria > Campylobacterota > Campylobacteria > Campylobacterales > Campylobacteraceae > Campylobacter_A > Campylobacter_A concisus_AO. The sequence goes on from NZ_PIRR01000001.1 coordinate 7,303, forward strand.
AGTCTAAAGACACAAGCTCTTGGAAAAAGGCTTGCGCTTGCAAACAAAGAGAGCCTTGTTGTTGGTGGCAAATTTCTAAAGACTAGAGAAATTTTGCCGATTGATAGCGAGCATTTTGGGCTTAAATTTCTACTTGAAAATAAAACTGCACCAAAAAAACTCGTCATCACAGCAAGTGGCGGCGCATTTTATAAAAAGCCGATCAAATTTCTAAAAGACGCCTCGCCAAGTGATGCTTTGAAGCATCCAAACTGGGATATGGGCGCAAAGATCACTATTGATAGTGCGACGATGACAAATAAGCTTTTTGAGGTGATGGAAGCTTACTGGCTTTATGGCATCAAGGAGATCGAGGCTGTGATAGAGCCAACTTCTGCGATACATGCCGTAGTTGAATTTATAGACGGCTCAAGCACGATGCACCTCTCGCGACCTGACATGAAACTAGCTATCGCTCATGCTATGTTTGAAAATATCAGTGAAAATATTGTCTCACACGCAAATTTACTTGATCTAAAAAATATAAAATTTCATAAGATCAGCCTTAAAAAATATCCCATTTTTTCGCTAAAAGATGAAGTACTAGCAAACTCTGATCTAGGTGTAGTGATAAATGCTGCAAATGAGGTTGGAGTATTTAGCTTTTTAGAGAAAAAATGCTCGTTTTTGGATATCTCAAGGCTCGTTTTAAGCTCTGTTAAAAATTTTAGAAATATTAAAATTTCAAATATTGATGAAATTTTTGAAGCTGATAAAGAAGTTAGAAATTACGCAAAAAGGATGTTAAATGCAAAGGTATGAGGGTTATAAATTTGATCCCAAACAAAGCTTAATCGGCGTTCAGTTTTTATTTGTCGCCTTTGGTGCACTGGTATTAGTGCCGATACTTACGGGACTAGATGCAAATGTAGCTCTCTTTACAGCCGGTCTTGGCACGCTACTTTTTCAGCTAATCACTAGGAAAAATGTTCCGCCTATTTTTTTAGCAAGCTCCTTTGCTTTTATCGCGCCACTTCAGTACGGTATCGAAAAATGGGGTATAGCCGTGACGATGGGAGGCGTTATATTTGCTGGATTTTTCTACGTTGCCTTAAGCCTCGTGGTCCGATTTGGTGGAGAGAAAATTTTGCATAAAATTTTGCCTCCAGTTGTCGTTGGGCCGGTCATCATGACAATAGGCCTAATCCTTGCTCCAAATGCCGTCAAAATGGCAACATCAGCCACTGAAATTTATACTCAAAATGAGGCGATGATCGTCGCTGGCATTTCGCTAGTGGCTACTATTTTAGTGATGATGCTTGGACGTGGCATGTTTAGGCTTATACCTATTTTGCTTGGTATTATCACCGGATACATCGTAGCTTACTGCTTTGGCATGGTTGATTTTACCCCTATCTTTAATGCACCTTGGTTTAGAATGCCAAATTTCACTACACCAAAATTTGAGTTTGAAGCAATCATTTATATGATACCTATTGCCATCGCTCCAGCAATCGAGCACATAGGCGATATGCTTGCTATCTCAAATGTTACAAAAGAAGATTTTCTAAAAAATCCAGGCCTTAAAAATACGCTCCTTGGAGATGGTCTTGCCACTTCGCTTGCTGCTTTTTTTGGTGGCCCGCCAAACACTACATACTCAGAGGTCACAGGCGCAGTTAGCCTTACAAAAGCTTATAATCCAGCAATCATGACCTTTGCAGCGATCACTGCTATCGTGCTAGCCTTTGTTGGCAAGCTAGGAGCTGTACTCTCAACTATCCCAGCCCCAGTCATCGGCGGTATCATGCTGCTACTTTTTGGCATCATCGCAAGCGTTGGCATGGAGACACTTATAAAAAACAAAGTCGATCTTGCGGACCCTAGAAATATGATAATCGTAGCCCTCATCTTCATCTTTGCCATCGGCGGCATGGTGCTTGACCTTGGTGCGGTTAAATTTTCAGGTATAGGGCTTGGCGCGGTTACTGGCATAGTTTTAAATTTGCTTTTACCAAAGACAAAGCATTACGAAGGATATTAATGCGTAAATTTTTACTTTTTTTACTAACCTTTACCACTGCTAGTTTAGCTAATACTTTAGACTATGCGCTTATCAAAAAAGGTGAACCAAGCGAAAACACGATGTTGTTAATCGGTGGTATTCAAGGCGATGAGCCGGGTGGCTTTTTGGCAGCCTCTATCGTGGCCACCGACTATAACATCACAAAAGGCTCGCTTTGGGTCGTGCCAAATTTAAATTTCCCAAGCATAATCGAGCGAAGTCGTGGCACAAAAGGCGATATGAATAGAAAATTTGCCCATGTCGATAAAAACGATCCAGACTATAACTCAGTAATGAAGATAAAAGATGTCATCACTGATAAAAACGTCACGCTCATCTTAAATTTACACGATGGAAGCGGATATTACAGAGATAAATTTATAAATAAAGATGAAAATCCAGATAAATGGGGCAATACTTGCATAATAGACCAAAGCACACTTCCTGGTTCAAAATATCCAGAGCTTGAAAGTATCGCTTCAAGCGTAAAAGATGTGCTAAATAAGCATCTAATAGATCAAAAACACCAGTATCACATCAAAAACACGCACACTGCGATGGGTGACAAAGAGATGCTAAAAAGCCTAACTTACTATGCTATCACGCAAAATAAATCAGCTTTTGCAAACGAAGCTAGTAAAAATTTAAATGCCGAGCAAAGGACTTATTACCATCTAATCGCCATTGAAGAATATATGAAAAAGGCTGGCATTAGCTTTACTAGGCCGTTTAACCTTGATGTTAAAAGTGTAAAAAAGGCAATCGAAAAAGAAATTAGACTTGAACTTGAAAATTCATACGCGATAAGTCTTAAAAATCTAAAGCCTTTAATAAATTTTGTCCCACTTAAAAAAGGCGAGTTAAACTACAGCTCACCAAATCCGCTAATAGCGGTCATAAAAGAAAATGGTAGCTTCAAAGTGCAGTACGGCAACCGCTTTGTTACTAGATTAAAACCACAATATTTTGAGTTTGCAAAGCCGCTTGATGAAATTTCGCTAACAAGCGATGGCAGTGAGCTTACATTAAAAAGTGGCGATAAATTTAGTGTGAAAAAGGGCTTTAAAGTAAAAGCACTCAAAAACGTACGCGTAAATGTCATAGGATACGGTACAAAAAGTATCGATGAGAGCGAGCAAGAAGTGACTAAAAATAGCCTAAATAAAAGCTACAGCATCGATAAAGATGGCAAAATTTATAGAGTAGAGTTTTATAAAAGCGAAGACGGCAAAGATAAATTTGCCGGCATGATCTTAGCGGAGTTTAGATGATACTTGGCATCGAAAGTAGCTGTGACGATAGCTCGGTCGCACTAATAGATGAACGCACTTTAGAGAAGATTTATTATAAAAAAATTTCTCAAGAAGAGGAGCACGCTATCTTTGGTGGCGTGGTTCCTGAGCTTGCAGCTAGGCTTCATACGAAGGCATTGCCAGCACTTTTAGAGGATATCTTGCCAAATTTTAAAGATATAAAAGCGGTCGCTGTGACAAATGAGCCAGGTCTTAGCGTGAGCCTAATAGGCGGCGTCAGCATGGCAAAAGCATTAAGCGTGGCTCTAAGTATCCCGCTAATCGCTGTAAATCATCTAGTTGGTCACATCTACTCACTATTTTTAGATCGCGAAGCCACCTTTCCACTTGGCGTCCTGCTAGTAAGTGGTGGGCATACGATGATCTTAGAGATTGACGAAAATGATGAAATTTTGGAGCTTGCAAGCACTGGCGATGATAGCTTTGGTGAGAGCTTTGACAAGGTTGCTAAAATGCTTAATCTTGGCTATCCAGGCGGTGCCGTAGTTCAACAAAATGCCCTACTTTGTAACGACAAAGAGAGGTTTCTTTTTACCATTCCACTTCTTCACGACAAGCGCCTTGAATATAGTTTTTCAGGGCTTAAAAACCAAGTCAGAGTTGAAATTTCTAAGCTAGAAAGTATCACACAAAAGGATATCGCTGACATCTGCTACGCATTTGAAAATACTGCCTGTGAGCACATTTTAAACAAGCTTGAAAAGGTCTTTTGTTTAAGAAATTTTAAGCGTTTTGGCGTAGTTGGCGGTGCAAGCGCAAATCTAAATTTACGAAAAAGGCTTGAAACGCTTTGCCAAAAAAATGAGTGCGAGCTTTTGCTAGCTCCACTTGAATTTTGCTCTGATAACGCCTTGATGATAGCAAGAGCTGGGCGTGAGAAGTACCTAAAAGGCGAGTTTGTAAACCATAGCGAGCTAAATATAAATCCAAGAGTTAGCTTTAAAAAGCTTGAGTTAAATTAAACTTTTTAAAAAACATAAATTTTGCGCCTAAATCTTGATAGCTTCGTAAGTAAAAACGTAATAAAATCTAAAAAATTTCAAAAAAAGAATCTTTAATGGACGAGTTTTTAAATCACGCTTGGCATTTAAATAAAATTTATGCCAACACTGATGCAAGCGTACCTTTTTACCCAGATCTACTGGCGCTTCTTTTATCTTGTGATGAGAAAAATTTAGATGAGTTTATGGCTCTTACCGAGTTTAGAACTATCTTAAAAAAGTTAGGCGTTGGACTTGATATCTTTAGCATACAAAGTGCACAGCTAGCCACACTAAAAGCACTAAATGAAGCAAAAATTTCAAGTGATGAACTCGCAATCTACTTACAAAAGCTATGTGATGAAAAGATAATTAGCCATGAAAAATTTGATTTTTTAATAAAATTTATAAGCAAAAACTCAAATCAAAATAAGGCTGAAATTTCTAATGTAAAGCCAAAAGATCATTTTCACAAGAGCTTGGACTTTCTAAATGAGATAAATGAAAAAGTAAGTATGATTGATGAAGATAAAGAATTTTTACAAGCCTTAAAGAACGCCAAAAAAAGATCAAACGAAACGCTTTTTAACATCGCAGTAAGCGGCATCATAAACTCTGGCAAATCAACCCTTTTAAATGCGCTTTTAAATAAATCTGTCCTTGGCACTTCAAATGTGCCTGAGACCATAAATTTAACCATCTTAAAGCACGCATCAAATAGCCATGCAAAGGTAAATTTTTATAGCCCAGACGAGCTAGAAAAGCTTGGACTTTCAAGCAAAAATTTACCAGCTAGTAGCGTAGAGATCAGCCTAGATGAGATAAAAAACTATACATCTTCAAGCTCAAAAACGGCAAATCTCGTAAAAAGCGTTGAGCTTTATGATGACTTGGAGCTTTTAAGAGATAATGTCTGCATTATAGACACTCCGGGCATAGATGATGCGATCGTTTTAAGAGAGCAAATAACTACAAATTTTATGAAAGAGTGCGACCTTTTAGCCCACCTCATGAACGCCTCACAAAGCGCTACGCAAAAGGACGCACTATTTTTGAAAAAATGCCTTGAAAACTCACACATCGTAAGAGTTGCTATCGTGCTAACTCATGCTGACGAGTTAGACGCAAAGGGTATTAATGAAACGCTTAACTACGTAAAAAAGGCGATCGGTGAACAGATAAATGATATTAAGATAGATTATTTTGCCCTTAGTGCAAAGGCTTATCTTGATGGTGCTTTAAATAGTGGCGTGCCGGAGTTTAAAGAGTATCTTTACGATGTGCTTTTTGGTAAAGACTCTAAAAAATCAGCTCTCATTTTAAGCTCATATCAAAAAGAATTGCAAAATATTTTAAAAACAAAACTCGAAGCCACAAAGGCTGAAATTTTAGAGCTTAAAGCATTTGGTTTAGAGCTAGAAGCTTTGCAAAACGAGCAAGCAAATATCAAAAATTCTCTTAATGAAAATTTCACAAAACTTGAAAGGCTTTTAGAAAGCGAGCTAAAAAAACTCGATGATAAAAATGCAAAAGATATCTATAAAATGGGGCTTGAAGCACTACTACAAAATCTAAATGAAAAGCTTAAGAGCGAGATCACTTACTGCAAAAATAAAAGAGAAAATTTAAATCTAAAACGTCTTACACAAATAGCAAAAACTACACTTTGTGACGGAGTTGCGGCACTCATGAGAGAGGCCAGAAATGAAACTTTAGTGCAGACAAAGTCATGCGAGCAAAATATCGCTTTAAGTTTTGATGGCTTTAGTGTGAGTGAAAATAAAATTTTTAGTATAAATGACTTTTTAAAGCAAATGGGCGTAGAGCTTGATTTTGGTGAGCTTTTAGATGAGCTTGAGGCTAAAATTTTAAATAAAAATGAGCCAGATGAGGCACTTTCAAGTTTAAGACAAAATTTACTTAACAATAAAAGCATATCGCAGTTTTGTGAGATACTAGCAGAACATGAAAAAAAGCTACTAAAAGAGCGAGTAAAAGCTTATGAGATGAGCCAAAAAGAGGCTTTAAGCAAAAGACTTTTAGTGCTCAATGAAAAACTTAATGAGCTAAATTTACAAAATCAAAGCTCAATTTCAAAGCTTAAACAAAAGACCTCCTTGCAAGATGAAATTTACTCACTTTTAGAGGATATTAAAAATGTTTAATGAGTTTATAAATGCCTACAAAGCGAGATATTTTAAGGTCTTTACAAATGATTTTAAGGGTGAGCTAGCTAGGTTCGTAAATAATCTAAACGATCCTAGTTTGCATATAAGCGAGCAGATAAAAGAGAGCTTAAATTTACTAATAGACACTCTAAATGAACCACCACTAATAGCTGTTATCGGTCAATTTTCAAGTGGGAAATCAACGTTTTTAAACGCACTTCTTGGCCAAGATATCTTGCCATCAGGACTAACTCCAGTCACCGCAAAGGCTGTGAGACTAAAATTTGCAAAGATGCCACTTCTAAGCGTGAAATTTATAAACGGTAGCGAAAGCCTGCTAGCAAGTAGCGATCTAGCCGAGCTAAATAAGTTAGGCGAGCAAGTTTCTAGTATGACGCTTTATGCGCCAAGTGAAATTTTAAAAGAGATAAATTTCATCGACACTCCTGGCCTAAACTCGCTAAGAGATGCTGACACAAAAGAGACAAAAAATACGCTAAAAAAGGTTAGTGGCGCGATATGGCTAAGCCTTGCAAATAACGCCGCAAAGGCAAGCGAGCTTGAAAGTATCAAAGAAATTTTAAAAGCCAATGATCTAAAAGCGATCTGCCTAATCAACCAAAAAGACAAGCTAAGTGAGGAGGAGCTTGAAAGTTTGCTAAAACACGCTAGGCAAACTTATGGCGAGCTTTTTGAGGACATCATCGCTATCTCATCAAAGCAAGCTCTTCTTGGCATTACAAATAATGACAAAAGCCCACTTGAAGCTTCAAATTTTAACGAAGCTCTAAAGGCTATTAAAGAGTGCTTTTTAGACAAGAGCTTTAAAGAAAATTTCATAAAAGTAAGGGCAAAAAAGATCGTAAAACTCCTAACCAACGAGCAAGAAAAACATCTAGAAATTTATGATAATGCGCAGTTGATTTTAGATGAATTTAGTGGCTCATTAGATGAGAGGCTGGAGGCGATAAAAGAGGAGTTTAAGCCAAAGATCGCTTTAAGTTATAGTCAAATGAGTGAAGTTATAAAACTTGCCGCCGATGAAGTATTTAAGCTACTTAAGCCATTTTCAAAGACAAAATTTAACGCTTCAAAGACGCTTTTAAACAAAGAAATTTATAAGCGTGAAAATTTTGAGGTAATAAGTCTTGATAGCGACGAAGTCTTTTCAAAACTTATCTACGAAGATGTGGTTTTTAATAAATTTTTTAAACGCTACAAAAAAGATCTAAAAGAGCTAGAAAATGCAATAACCTCAGCATTTAATGAGCTTTATAAAAATTTAGAGGATAAATTTTTAATATACAAATCTCGCTATGAAAATTACGCTAGCTTTGATGATCAAGTCTTGGCTTACGAAACAAAATCCATAAATACCTATGCCGGACGGACATATGAAAATTTTTTAAGAGAGTATGAAACGGCCAAATTTAAGGCTATACAAAAGGTCTCTTTATTTTTCGAAAAGCTTGATATAAAGCTAGCCTCAAACTATGAAAACGCGCTCAAACTCGCGGTTTATTTTATAAAACAAAAGATAGAAAAGACGCTAGAGTCGCACCTGCAGATGAATACACCACTTTATATTCCAAGTGCAAAAGATGTCTATGAGCGCATGCTTGATGCGTTTAGCCTTTATGAGTTTGAAGCTTTAATGTGCTCAAACAGCTCGTTTTTAAATAAAATTTTGCTTGATATAAAAAGCGATTTTAATGAAATTTATACTTTAAAAATAGCAATGCTTGATGACTTAAAAGCAAGAGTTAAAGAGCAAATTTCAAAGATCGAAGAGCTTTGTGAAAATTCATTGCTATTAAGATAAATAAAAATTTTTAAAGCTTAGAAGCTATCCATTTAAGGATAGCTTTTATTTTATGCGTGCATTACACCGATCTTTGGTGCGTCAAATGCTGTCACGCGCTTTGGCACGCCTTTAAATTTCTCAACATTCACAAGGCTTGTGTGAGCGGTGTTGCTCTGGCTCATCTTGCTTGATGGCACGTCTTTTGTGAGCACATTTAAATTTCCGTGCAAGCAAAGGCTCTTTTCACCCGGTTTTTCAGGGTCATACCATGCGCCTTCGCTTACTATTACGACATTTTGTGGCACGTCCTCGGTGACAAAGGCACCGCACAAAATTTCGCCTCTATCATTAAACACACGCACCACGTCGCCCATTTTTATCCCTCTAGCCTCGGCTATTTTTGGATTTATAAGCACTGGCTCGCGCTCTGCGATCTCGTTAAAGTTGCGAAGCACGGAGTTATTTAGCTGTGAGTGAAGCCTAAATTTAGAGTGTGCACCACTAATTGCGATAGGGTATTTTTTATTTTTTGCGCCAAGCCACTCAAATGGCTCAAGCCAAGCTGCATGCGGTGGGCAGTCATCATAGCCAAAGCCAGCGACCGTCTCAGAGTAAATTTCTATCTTGCCAGATGGTGTTTTTAACGGATTTGCCACTGGATCGTCGCGGAATTTCTTGTAGTTTGTAAAGTAGCGTTTTTTCTCATCGATCTTGTCAAATCTAAAATATCCCTTCTCCCAAAATTCCTCAAAGCTAGGCATGCTCTCATACCCAAGCTCAGCAGCCTTTTTAACGGCATCTTCATATATTGTCTTGACCCACTCTAGCTCACTTTTACCCTCGCTAAATGCCTCTTCCCTGCCCCACTCTTTAGCGATCAGCCTTGCGATCTCGAAGTCGCTTTTGCTCTCGCCAAATGGCTTAACAAGTGGCTTCATCGCAAATAGATACTCACTTGTCGAGTTTGCCATCTCGATGTCTGTTCGCTCGTACTCAAGCGCAGCTGGCAAGACGATGTCGCTAAATTTAGCCGTACTTGTCCAAAACGGCTCGCAAGTGATGATAGCATTAACGTTTCGCATAGCTTTTACAGCTCTATTTGCGTCAGGATGCCTTGTAAAAGTTGAGCCATTTGCGTTAAGCATCACTCTGATCTTTGGCAGTTTATAGCTCTTGCCATTTCTTGTTATCTCCTTGCCTGGGCTTAGAAGCGCGTCTATGAGCCTTGAGTTTGGCATTTCGTAGCCCTTTGTCTTTGGCACCAGCCCGCTATCAATAAATTTTTGAGGTACCTTTGTCTCAAAAGCTGCTAGTTTAGGCGCTATGAAGCTCTCATCAGCATTTTTGTGCATGCCGTCATTTGTGACAAAGCCACAACCCTCTTTGCCGATATGACCAAGCATCGCATTTAGCGTCACAAGCGCCCAGTATGCCATCTCGCCGTGATCTTGTCTTTGTATGGCGTAGCCACTAATTATCACTGAGTCATTTTTAGCTAGATCCTCGCTAAATTTAGCAAGATCTTGCTCGCTCACGCCACAAATTTTGCTTGCCCAAGCTAGGTTTTTATTGATCCCGTCAGTTTTGCCAAGCATGTACTCTTTAAATTTATCAAAGCCAACGGTGTATTTTTCTATAAATTCTTTGCTGTAAAGTCCCTTTTCAAAAAGGTAGTTACACATACCTATCATCATCGCTGTATCGGTGCAAGGCACGACTTCAAGGTATTTTGAGTTAAAGTATTTTGCGCTATCGTTGTGATAAACATCGACGCTATAAATTTTCATCTCGCCACTCGCGCCTTTTTTTCTGATCTCATCATAGTATTTATATGAGTTGTGAAGCGGCACGCCAATGGCGATCTTATTTGAAACTACTGGGTTTGTGCCCCAAAATACGATCGTTTTGGCATTTTTTAAGATCGCCTCCCACTTTGTTGGCGCTAGCGCAGGATCGACAAAGCCAGTGACGTGAGGCATGATGACAGTCGCTGCGCCGTATGAGTAGCCACCTAGCTCATTTACGTAGCCACCAAGCACGTTAAGTAGCCTTTTTGCGGTCTTTTGGCTGTGGCCAACTTTGCCAAGGCTACCCCACTGATAAACCTGTCCGTAGATTGCTTCAGCACCGTATTTATCAAAATTTTCTTTTAAAATTTTTGCACTTAGCTTTATAGCCTCGTCCCAGCTCACACGCACAAATTCCTCTTTACCACGAAGCTCTGGTTTTGGGTTGTTTGGATTGGCTAAAAAGCTCTTTCTAACAAATGGATATTTTACTCTGCTCTCGTTTTGGATATAGTCAATGACTGCGTTATTTAGCTCGTTTGGATAAGCATCGCCCTCAAATGGCACGGTCTCAACCACGCGCCCTGCGATAGTTCTTACGTAAAATGGGCCAAATTTATTTGCGCTTAGTCCGCTTTGTTTGTCAAATAACGCTTGCTCTGCGCTTCCAAGCTCTTTTGCTTGAAGGCTAGCCGCGCCTAATGCGCTCAATCTTAAAAAGTCTCGTCTTTTCATTTTCTCTCCAATTTTGGTTAAATTTATTGTTTTTGGTTGGTTTTAGAAATTATAAATTTAGGGTTTTGTATCATTTCATCGTTTAAAGGCCTTGTAATGTAATACGCAAACTTGCGTCTAAATTGCGCTATTTTAGCCAAAAATTTTTAAAGGATGGGCAGATGATTGGATTTTATGTAAATGTAAAGTTAAAAGCTGGGTGTGATGCGAAATTTGAAGAAATTTTAAAAGAGATCGTGCCAGCTTCAAGGAAAGATAAAGGCTGCATAAGCTACGAGTGCGGCATAGTTGCGGGCGGTAAAAATGAATACTGTTTTATGGAAATTTGGGAAGATCTTGCAAGCCAAAAAGAGCATATGAAAAGCGCTCATATGGTGAAAAATGCAGCCGCGTTGGAGGCTTGCAAAGAGAGCCAAGAGGTAAAAATAGTAAATTTTGTGAGCGTAAAGGAATAATATTTGCTTTAAAAAGGGCAAAATCCACAAAAATGAGCGAAGAAAAAATGCTTGAGATGATAAATGCGACTGCTGATATTATATTTATGGCCGTACTTAGGGGGCGAGTGAGCTTTGAGGCTTGCAAAAAAGATAGGGAATTTATCGACTCTTTAAGAGAAGAGCTACTTGGCAAAAATCCAAATAAATTTAAAATCGCTCAAAACTCATACCAAATGATCGCCATTTTTGAAAAATACCGCAATAAAAAATAATCCACTTAAAATTTAAATCTGTTTGCCGATATTGTGTTAAAGGATTTGACATGATAAACGCACTAAATGGATTTAATCAAAGCTTTAACTACCAAGACGCTTTTAGTAAGCGCCAAGCCACAAACGCAAATTTAAATAAAGTAGAAATTCCCACCAAAACTGCGGATATCAAGCATCTATCGCTTTCTGGCTACTCGTCAAATGATAAAATTTCTATCTGGGGCAAGATAAATGGCATCGATAGCACGATGAGTAAAGATGAAGTGGCTAGCCTTAAAAATTTCGTTGATAGCACGAAGCTTTGGAGGTTAAATTCCATCATCACTAGCGAGAAAAACGGCTTTAGCGTAGATGAGTTTAACAAAACCTACAAAATATCTACTAACGTTACCAATACTCTTGGCGCTCTAATCAACAATCACGACAATGGCACACTTCATCTAAGCCGTGAAGCTACAAATTTATTAGACTCTGATCTAAGTATCAATGAGTTTAAAGATAAATGGCTGGAATTTACCGCCGAAAGGATACTTGGCGAGCACGCAAATGTAAAAATTTCTTTTAAAGATGGGGCTTTACATTATGAGCAAAGCTCGGATAAAAAACGTATAGAATTCTTAGGTCAGCCTATGTCGCACCGCGTAAGCTACGCTGATAAAAATAGCAAAGATGAGTTTTTAAAATTTCTAAAAACAAGTTATGAAAAGGGCGAGAGCATCGCTGATGTGCTGCAAAATATCGCTCTTACGCCAGTTAGAGAAAATGGCGATGAAGAGATGGAAGAAGAGAAATTTAAGCCTATGCAAGTTACCAAAAAGAGCGTGACCTACACCGATAAAGATATAAAACGTGAGTTTTTTGAGGAATTTATTAGGCGCGAGGTCGAAAATGGAGCGAGTTTTGATGATCTAGTGCAAAAGCTAAACAAGCTAAAGCCAAAGGATATTCTCGCTTAGCTTTGGCTTTAGGCTAAAATTTTAGGGGCTGGCTTGGCTCCAAAATTTCTAATTAGGCTTAAATTTATAAAGCCAGCTTGGCTCACTAAATTTCTACTCAGGTTAAATTTAAAAAGCCGGCCAGCTTTGCCCTTAATTTTCTACTTTGGATTATTTATGCTTATCACCATATTTTTCTCATCAAGATAGAGTTTAGCAGCCTCTTTGATCTCGTCATTTGTGATGGCTTTTATCGCGCTTATATACTCATCAGCCGTATAAAGTGGCGTGTTAAAAATTTTATTTGAGATGATGAGCTTTTGCCAAAACTCAGGCTTTTCATAATCTTTTTTTATAGAAATTTCACTCTGAGCCTTAAAATCTTCCAAATGCTTTGGCAAAATCACGCCACTACTCTTGATGCTAGCTATTATCTGCTTTATCTCAGCGATGATCTTGTCCGTGTTTGCAGGATCGCAAGTAAAGCTAATTAGCATATCTGAATGCTCAAAAGGATAGCGTGAAAGCTTGGCATTTAGGCTAAAGCCGTATGTTTGACCTTTATCTTCTCTGATCTTTTCTCGAAGCGCCGTTTTTAAAATTTCACTTAACGCCCTTAACCTAATCGCTCCTTCAAAGCTATATTTCGCATCAGAATTTATGATATTTATGCCAACATCGCTTCTTTTTGTGCTTTGATACTCCCTTTTAAAGGTGTGCTGACCCTTGATACTTCGCACGCCATCGTCTTTAAACTCTTCAGCCTCGCCAAGCTTTGGCAAGGTGGCGATATACTTTTTAATAAGTGGCAAAAGCCTCTCTTCATCGGTATCGCCGATGATTACAAAAGTATATGAGGCTGCATTTGTAAATTTATCATGCACGATCTTTGTAAGCTCTTCTAGATTTAAAGAGTCGATATCAGCCATCTCAAGTGGCGTGACACGTTTATTGTTTTCATAAAAAAACTTGCTAAATTCGGTGCTAAATTTATATTCAGGCAAATTTTGCTCTTTGCTTAGCTCATCTTTTGCTCTTTGCTTTATCCTCTCAAGCACGTTTGCATCGGCTCTTGGAGCGTTAAATTCTAAATTTATAACAGCTAGCAGCGAGCTAAGATCGCTTGTGCTTGATGAGCCATAAATGCCCTGTGTGAGTGCTTCTATACCTTTTTCATAGCTTACGATCTTTCCATTTAGTGCCTTTGAGAGCTCATAGTTATTAAATTTACCAACGCCACTTTCATTTGTGAGCGCCACCGCGAAGCTACCAAGCTTTGGATCAGTCAAATTTGATGTGCCTCCTTTGCTGATGGCCGCAAACAAAATACTATCTTTTTTAGTAGCTAGTGGCTTAAAGATAACTTGCGAGCCATTTTGCATTTTGTAGGTATAAATTCCATTTTTTTCATCAAAGCTTCTTGAGTTTATCTCTTTTGGCTCTAAATTTTCATTACCTAGACTCTTGTCGTTATTGCTACCAGATAGGTTTGTGTTATAAGCAGGCGCCTTGGCAAAAAGCTTTAAAAACTCATCTTTGCTAAGCCTAAAACCATCTTTGCTAAAAATTCTTACACGTTCATCAGAAATGGCCAAAATTTGCCTAAATCTAGCATTCACATCAGCTAACGTAATCTCGTTTAATAGCTTTAAACCAAGCTCTTTGTCGTCTTCGTCGCTTAACACAAAGCCACCATTTTCTATCATATTTAAAATTTGTCCAGCGTAAGTACTTGATTTTTTAGTCTTTGAGCGTTTAAATTTTGCATCTACATTTGCTACAAACGCCTTTTTAACATCTTCGAAATCTTCTTTATTAAAGCCAAACTCTTTAACGCCTTTTATAACGCCAAGCATATCTTTAAGACTTGCGTTAAAATCGCCTCCAAGTACATTTGTTTCAAAACTATAAATTTTCTGCTTTGCTTGAAGTGTTTGAGCTATAAAATCAGTGCTTAAATTTGATGAATTATTTGCATTTTTTTGCTCATAAAGCATATTTATCAGGCTTGCGATAAGTGCATCTTCTAGATTCCTCTTTGCATCAGCTTCATTTACAACCGGGCTAAATTTATCAAAATAGCTAAGTCTAACTAGCTCCATTCCAGTTTCATTCGAGTCATAGTTAAAAATATTTAAACCACTTTTAAAGCTGATATTTTTTTCTGGATGAATGTAAAAATTTGTATTTTTTGCTTGGCTAAAGCTTTTTTCGATTAAGCTTTTTATATCATTTTTATCAAAGTCGCCAACAGCAACAAAGCTCATAAACCTTGGCTGATAAAGCCTCTCGTAAAATTCTTGCATATGCTTAGCATCTATGCTTTTGATGACGTTCATGTCGCCTATTGGCACTCTTTTTAGATAGATGCTGCCCTCAAAAATATCCTTTGTTTGAGCCAAATAAAGCCTATATCCTGGCGTATTTCTCTGACGCTCCTCTTCCATTATGACGCCACGCTCTTTATCAAGCTCCTTAGGATCGATTATAACGCCATCTATCCAATTCGAAAATACCTTAAATGTATCTTGTAAATTTTTCTCATTTACATTAATCGTTAAGACATAACTCGTCTGATCGTAGCTCGTCTGCGCGTTTAGATCAGCTCCAAATTTCACACCAAGGCTCTCAAGCTGTTTAATGAGCTCATTTTTACTAAAGTCACGGCTGCCATTAAACGCCATGTGCTCCAAAAAGTGAGCAAGACCTTGCTCGCCATCTTTTTCATCAGTTGAACCAGAATTTATAACAAGATAAAAAATAGCTGTTTTTTGTGGAAATTTATTCTCTTTGATATAGTATTTTAGCCCGTTTTTTAGCTCTCCATTTAACATATCTTTATCGTTTTGAAGCGCAAAAAGACCCATTACTAGGCAAAAAAGCAACAAAATTTTTCTCATTATTTTCCCTTTTAATTTTAATCGATAGACAAAGCAGAATTTAGCATAAGCCTGCAAATTTGCAGGCTAGAAGGTTATTTTAGATCGTATTTTTTAAGTAAAGATTCGTAGCTTCCGTCTTTTTTCATATCATCTAAAATTTGATTTATTTTCTCTATTAACGCACTCTCTTTTCCTTTATCAAAAGCTATTGAAAAGCCCTCGCTACCATCAACTTCTTTGAAAAATGCTTCAAGTTCTGGATTTTTCTTGATAAAGCCATATCCGATAGAGCTATCAAGGATGACTGCGTCAAATTTGCCAACTTTTAATCCCATGATAAGTGGCACAGTATCTTCTGAAGGCACTACTTTTACGCCATTTATAGCATTTGCTGCTAGCTCTTGGACGGTGCCTTGTTGCACGCCAACTCTTTTGCCAGCTAGCTCATCTTTAGCTTTTAATGCGTCATTGCCTTTTTTCTTTAGGTAGAGGTTTTCAGTTAGATAGTATGGCTTTGTAAAATCAATCGATTTTAATCTATCTGAAGTCGCACTCATCGCACTTATAATGCCATTTATTTTGCCAGCTTTAAGCGCTGGGATAAGGCCGTCAAAACTCATATTTATGATCTTATATGAAAAGCCTGCACGCTTTGAAATTTCATCAATTAACTCGATATCAAAGCCTGTTATTTTGTTATTTTCATCGATATATTCAAATGGAGGATAGTTCGCCGCTGTGCCAAATTTTAGCTCATTTGCACAAAGAGCAACAAAAGCTGTGAGTAAAAGAGCAAAGATCTTTTTCATAATAGTGTCCTTTAAGGTGATTTAGTGGCTTAATTATCAGTATTTCTCTATTAAAAATTGTTTAAATTTACGATAAAAGAAAAATGCTATAAATAATCGTATAGCAAAGTAGCATATAAATTTTTATAGATAAGTTCTATCCCTTAATTATCTTAAGGGATAGAATAGTAGGAGCTCTAAGAGTAAGTCAAAGATTAAAATTTACTTTTTCTAACTTCGTTTACTATTGCCTTAGCCATGTCGTCAACATCAGATGTTACTTCATTTGCTTTATTGACAATTACTACATTTTCTTTTGTAAGTGTGTCTATTTGAGCAACTGATTGATTTATCATATTGATTCCTTCACTTTGCTCTTTTATAGACTCACTCATTTCATTGATTGATTGAGCTAGTACGTTTGTATTTGCTTCGATCTCCGTTAGAGATTTTTGAGTTCTCTCTGCTAGTTTTCTAACCTCATCTGCAACGACCGCAAAGCCTCTACCATGCTCTCCTGCACGTGCTGCCTCGATCGCAGCATTAAGAGCTAGTAAATTTGTTTGATCAGCTATATCTCTAATAATAGTTATGATGTTTTTGATCTCATCACTTTGTCTAATAACATCAGATGTTTTTTGAGATATTGCATTCATTGAGCTTGACATTTGCTCTACTGCGGCAGCAGACTCTTGAAGCGAGCTTGCTTGTACATTTGCACCTTGAGTTAGTTCTTTCATTGACTGACTTAAAGACTCAGCCTTTTCTTCTAGCACATGAGCTTGATCTAAATTTGCCCTTAACATCTTGGCTATCTCTTCACCAAGGGCATTTATACCAACCGCCATTTTGCCATCATCTTCAAGCCTTTTAGTAAAGTCTTGTTTTTTAAAGCTTTCTAATAGATTTAACACATCATCGCCATTTTCCGCAATAGCATGTTTTAGTGCGATTTGTAAGTCTTTGAAAGTTTGTTTTAGCTGGCTAAGTGCAGGATTTGAAGTATCTGCGTTAAGCTGAGCTACGTAGTTACCTTTTCCGATTTGATTTACAAAAGTATTTGCTTCTTTGATGAAATTATTTTGCTCAGATAAATTTGCCTCGATTTGTTTGATATTCTCATTTATCAGTGCACTCATCTGTCCGATCTCGTCGCTACCACTACGATCTAAAAATTCAGCCTTATTAGATTTATAATTTAAGAAGTCAAAAAATCTAACTAAGCCATTTTTAGTCTGATCTATGCCAGATATCAAATTTTTACCTATCAATGTAGATACTAGCAACATAAGCAAAATACAAATCGCAATCACAATAGAACTTATAATAAGTTCGGTATTTGCATCGCCCTTAATGCGTCTTGCATCTTTTTGCATACTATCAAGTAGTTTAAGCTCAAGCTCTCTCATCGCATCTATTGAAATGCTTATCTTTGAAAACCAACTCGCTGCATCATAAGATGCATCTTCGGTAGCAACTACATTTTTAATAATATTCATCGCATCTATAAAATCAGCCTTTTTTCTAGCGATAGCATCAAATTCGTCACTAAATTCTTTTGGATTGTAATCGTCAAAATCCTGCATAAATTTATTTATAACGCTATTTAGTGCAACTACTTTATTGTAGTCCTCTTTGCTTATGCTCTTTTTAGTAAAAACCCCATTTAAAGTAGCACGCAAAATACCAAAAGACTCTTTTATCTCACCAACAATAATGATACGCTTTAGATCATCTACCAAGCTAGGCTCGAGCTTATCGCTATATCCATTTATAGCAATAACCTCTTTTCTTAAAATTTTTGTTATACGGCTAATTAGATCATTGCCACTTTTTTGATCCACATTTGAGCGGATGCTATTTATCTCTGAAACTATTTCATTTTTCTCTTCAAGCTTATCAAGTGCAGCATCTACTTTTTTACGCTGCTCTAATAAATTTTTATTATCCCCTCCTGCTAACACACCTGAGCTAAATCCGCGTTCTTTTTGCATCTCATGGATAAAATTGTTTTGATTTATTATTGTATCCACGATTTTCTCGCTAAACTCTGCTTTTGAGCGAGTCTTTAAGATACCATTTAGCATATATGCACTCATGATACCAAGGCCAATAAGACTGACGATAACTATCGCCATAATCTTAGATTTAATACCTAGATTATTCATTTTCTCTCCTTTTAGTTTTTCTTAAATATCTGCTTCAAAAAATAAAGCCATACGACTTTAATACTTAAAATTTATCAACCAAAAAATGCTTTTGGTTATTTTTATAAAAAATATTGATTAGCCTATTTATGTAAAATTTTAATTTATATTTAGCGTTATTAAATAGTAGGAATTTTTTAACAAAATTGTGATACATGCAAATAGAAAATAGCACATTTAAAATAAATGCCGTTCTCATCCTGAGAAGCTTCATTTTTTCTCCTTGAAAATAATTAAGTCATTTTATTAATTTTACTTTTAAAAGATGTTAAATTTTAAAAATTAGAAAAAAGTGAGTTTTTGCAGAGAATTCCTGCTTCTCTGCAAATTTTGTATTTAAATTTATTTCTTTAATCCATATTTATCTAGCATTTTGTCAAATTCACCAGACTTTTGTAGCTCATCGATCGCTGCGCCTATCTTCTTGATAAGCTCAGTGTGTTTGCCTTTATCAAACGCCATTGCAAATCCTTCCGTGCCATCAGGAACTCTTAAAAATTCTTCTAAATCTGGATTTTGTTTTAAATATTCAACCCCTATCGGACTATCAGTTAATACAACGTCGATTTTACCAGCGTTTAGTGACATGATGGCAGCTGCTACATTTTCAGCAGGTATCGACTTAGTGGTTATGCTTTTGGCTGCTTCTTCTTGAAGTGTGCCAACTTGAGCTGAAATTTTCTTATCCTTAAGGTTGTCTTTATTTACATCTGAGCCTTTTTTACGGATAAATAAATTCTCTGAAAAATAATATGGCTTGGTGAAATCAACCGATTTTCTTCTCTCATCAGTTGCACTCATTCCGCTTATGGCAATATCAATTTTACCGGTTTTTAATGCTGATATCAGTCCATCAAAGCTCATATTTGCAACATCAAATTTTATTCCAGTTTTTTTGGTGATCTCATTTAATAAATCTATCTCAAAGCCAACAATTTTATTGTTTTCATCAAGATATTCAAAAGGTGGATAATCAGCGCTCGAGCCAACTTTATAAACTACATTTTTACTAGCTTCTTCGGCATTATTTACTGTATTTTTTTTATTAGCATCATCGCCACAACCTAGTAAAAATAAAACCAAGCTTGCCATCAAAAATTTTAAAATTTTACTCATTTTCTACTCCTTTAATGATTTAAAATTTTGCCTAAAAACTCTTGCAGACGCTCGTGCTGCGGATTTGTAAAGACATTTTTCGGTGTATCATCAACTGCGATTTTACCTTTATCCATAAAGAAAATTCTATTTGCCACGTTTCTTGCAAAACCCATTTCGTGTGTAACCACAAGCATCGTTATACCCCTTGCGGCAACATCTTTCATAATATCAAGTACCTCTCCGATCATCTCAGGATCAAGTGCACTTGTCGGTTCATCAAAAAGTATCACTTCTGGCTCCATCGCTAGACTTCTAGCGATCGCAATACGTTGCTTTTGTCCGCCTGAAAGCTTGTGCGGATAGGCAAATTTCTTATCACTTAGCCCAACACTTTTTAGCAACTCATCAGCTATTTTTTCTGCACTTGCTTTATCTAAAATTCCCGCTTTTATCGGGGCTAGAGTTAAATTTTGCAAGACGTTTTTATTTGCAAAAAGATTAAAGTGCTGAAAAACCATGCTCACTTTTTGGCGAATTTTATTTATATCTGATTTTTTGTCTAAAATATCTTCACCATTTATCTTTATGTGCCCGCTATCTGGCTCTTCAAGGCGGTTTATGCAGCGTAAAAATGTACTTTTGCCACCACCACTTGGACCAATTATAGCTATAACTTCACCTTTTTTTATATCTACACTAATATCATTTAAAACTCGCAAATCGCCATAACTTTTGTTTAAATTTTTAATCTCAATCATGGCGGTTTAATCTCCTCTCGAGTAGTTTTGTCAAAAGTGTAAAAAATTTAACACTCACATAATAGACAATACCTGTAAAAATGACTGGCTCTGGACTATAAAAGACCGCTTGCAAGCTCTTACTTTGCATCGTGATATCAACGACGCTTATATAGCCCACGACTGATGTCTCTTTAAAAAGTGAGATAAACTCATTTGCAAGAGCTGGCAAGATATTTTTCGTAGCTTGTGGAAAGACTATCTCGCGCATCGAAACATAGTAGTTTAGGCCCATCGCACGAGCCGCTTCCATTTGTCCTTTATCGACGCTATTTATACCACTTCGTACGATCTCGGCCACATAAGCAGAGCTATTTAGTCCAAGTGCGATGAGAGCTACATAAAAATTATCACTCCATGTTGCAAAAATGACAACTGAAAATATTAAAAGTTGAAGTATTACAGGTGTTCCACGTAAGATATCGATATATTCATCAATTATAAAATTTAAGACTTTGATATTTAAAAATTTAATAAACGCCAAGGTAAATCCAAGTGTTATGCCTATGACAATACCGCCTATAGTAAGCCCTAAAGTCACTCCGTAACTTTTGATATAAGCAATCTCTTGAGCCTCACTAAGATCTCTTGGATAGAAAAAATATGCTCCAAGTGAGACGATTATTATAAAAAATAGAAATTTAGCTAAATTTTGAGCCTTCAACTTTGTCCTTCTCTTTAAAATATGGCTTTAAATAATACGAAAAAATTTATATCATTTTGCTTAAAAGTGTTTAAGGATCGGCACTAAATGTTGTAATTTAAAAAAATTTATATTAACATAAGCCATTTATCTTAATTTGAAAGGAAATTTATGAGCTTTGGGTCTTATTTAGCCATCGCCATCTATTTTGGCTTTTTGCTCTTTATCGGACGATATTTCTACGATAAAAATGCAAGTATGAACGAGTATCTGCTAGATAATCGTCGAATGGGTCCAGTGGTTACTGCACTTAGTGCTGGTGCTTCTGATATGAGTGGTTGGATGCTACTTGGCGTGCCCGGAGCATTATACGCAACTGGCATAGCAAATGTGTGGATGATAATCGGCCTTATCATTGGAGCTTACTGCAACTATCTATTTTTAGCAAAGAGGCTTAGAATTTATACTGAAGTTGCGAGTGATAGCATCACGATACCAGACTTTTTAGAAAATCGCTTTAAAGATAGGACTAAAATTTTAAGAATCATCTCTGGTCTTATCATTTTAATCTTTTTCACACTTTATGTAAGTAGCGGCATCATCGCTGGCGGAAAGACATTTGAGAGCTTTTTTGGTTTAAAATTTGCCTACGGAGCGGTCTTCACACTTGTTATTGTAGTTTTTTACACATTTTTTGGTGGATTTAAAGCAGTTAGTATAACTGACGCATTTCAGGGGCTTTTGATGTTTTGTGTCCTAGTCTCGATCCCAGTCGTGGCATATCTAAATTTAGACTTGCCAAGTGATACAAATTTGATAAAAGAGATAAGCAAGCTTGATGCAAATCACCTAAATCCATTTAGAGATCAAACTTTTTGGGGAATTTTAGGACTTATGGCTTGGGGATTTGGCTATTTTGGTCAACCACACATCATTGTTAGATTTATGGCGATACGCGATTCAAAAGAGCTTGCTAAAGCAAGAAGAATAGGCATTGGTTGGATGAGTATTGGACTGCTTGGTGCGATTATGAGCGGACTTATCGGCTTTGTCTACTTTAGTCAAAGAGGCGGACTTAGCGATCCTGAGACGGTGTTTTTAAAGCTTGGTGAGCTACTTTTCCCACCATTTTTTATAGGCATTATCATCTCAGCTGTGCTTTCAGCGATCATGAGTACTATCTCAAGTCAGCTTTTAGTTACATCTAGCTCGGTAACAAAGGACTTTATCTTTGCATTCTATAAAAAAGAGATTAGTCAAAATACACAAACAGCGATCAGTCGCTATGCTGTTGTAGTAGTAGCCATAGTTGCTACCATACTTGCTTTTATCTCGACAGATAATGTTCTAAATGTCGTTGGCAACGCTTGGGCAGGATTTGGTGCGAGCTTTGGACCAGTGCTGCTTTTTAGCCTCTACTGGAAGCGTATGAGTGCACTTGGAGCATTAGCCGGTATGATAGCTGGAGGTGCGACCGTAATATTTTGGATCACTTCAGGGCTAAACACTTACGTTTATGAAATTTTACCTGGCATCATAGCTTCTTGTATAGCAATCATTAGCGTAAGTATCTGGGGCGATGCGATAAATAAAATGACGAGCGAACCTCACGAGCAAGTCATAAAAGATGAATTTGAAAAGATGAAAACAAGGCTTTAGGCCTAAACTTACAAGAAATTCCTAGTATCTTGTGCTAGGAATTTTTACTAATTCTCTCTTAAAATTTTAATCCCTTTTTTAGTTTTCTTATCAAAAATCTAGCTGGATGAAGCTCGTGAAATAGCGATCTTTCTATGCAAAGTGGACGACATAGCACGAGATCAGCTACCAAATTTGCTCCAAGTATCGCTGTGCCAAGACCTCGTGAGCCGTGAGCAAAATTTACAAAGACATTTTTTTCGTAGCTTGCTTTTGGATTGTTATCTTTATTTTTACTCCAAAATAGCCCTTTGTAGTTTTGCTTGTAAAATTCTTCGTCATGCAAGGCGCCAATTATCGGAAATCTGTCTCCACTATAACTTCGGTAGCCTACTTTTGCACCGATAATTGTTACTTTTTTGATGTCAAAAAACTCGCTTACATCGCTTAAATTTTTAGCATTATCTTCATCTTTAGGCGTATTGCAAATTTCATTTCTGGCGTAAGTTGCGCCGATAACTTGCACACCTTTTACGGTTGGACATATGTAGCCTTTTGCGCTTAGTGGCATAGTATTTTTAAGCACTGGTTTTAGGTGCGTGACTTGGCCTCGGACACTGCTTATTTGCATGTCGTAGCCATTAAAAATTTCACTGCTCTTACTGCCAGTGCAAAAGACCAAGATGTCAGCCTCCAAGCTTTTGCCGTTTTTAAATTTAACGCTTATCTTGCCGTTTTGTAGATGTGCCCTACTCTCATACTCGTGATTAAATAAAATTTCAAAACTACCTGATAAAAATTTACAAATTTCTCTTGGTCTAGCGTATGCTGCCTCTTTTATAAACATCCCAGGATATGGCTTTAAGTTCTCATCAAATTTAAAAATATCCTCTACCCCTTGAGTTTGCCACGAGCCATATCTTTTGATGAGCTCATCATCAAATGCGTAGTCGATGCAGCCACTAAATTTGATAAGGCTTTTTGGCAAAGTTGCCTTGTAAAATCTCACTGCTTGCAAAAATGCGTTTAAGTGCATGCCGCCTAAATTTACGCCAGGCTTTGTAACTAGTGGCATCAAAGCACCACAGTGATTGCCTGAGCCATTTGTTGCGACCTCACCCTTTGCCTCGGCGATCACCACTTTAAAGCCATTTTTGGTTAGCTCGCCAGCTGTTGCAAGTCCAGCCACGCCAGCTCCTATGATAAGCGCTGTTTTGTTTTTTGGCTTAGCCAGTGGCTCGCACCTCGCAAACCAAGCATCTTTTAAATTTTCATCCTTTTTCTCTAGCACGGCGCTACTCATCTGGCGTTTTCTAGAGTAACCCTCTTTTAGGCTTAGCAAAAAGCCAGCGCCCTTTAGCCCGTCTTTTACTATTTTTGCACACGAGTAGGTTCTAGCAATCGTGCCAACCTTGCTTAGTCTTGCGATCTCTCTAAAAATTTCTTCGCTCCAGATTGAGCCATTTTTACTTGGAGCAAAGCCGTCTAGAAACCAAATATCAGCGCTAAAATCAAGCTCAGGTAAAATTTCTTTAGCCTCGCCGTAGCAAAGATCAAGTGTAATATTTGGTGCAAAATTTATACGGTGTATGCCCTCAATAAGAGGCGGATAGAGCGAAACTAGCTTTTTAGCATAAGCTTTAAAAATGCCTAAATTTTCATAAATTTTTAAAAGATCTTCTTTTTTTATGGGACTTTTTTCAATACTAACAAAGTGAAGTTTTTTAGAGCTATTTTTAAATTTCTTACAAAGTGTAAAGAAATTTAGTCCAGCACCAAAGCCAGTCTCAGCGACGATGAAACTGTCTTTACTCTGCCAAATTTCATCAAGCGCGCTTGCA
Organism: Campylobacter concisus; assembly: GCF_003048555.1. GTDB lineage: Bacteria > Campylobacterota > Campylobacteria > Campylobacterales > Campylobacteraceae > Campylobacter_A > Campylobacter_A concisus_AO. The sequence goes on from NZ_PIRR01000001.1 coordinate 31,672, forward strand.
AAGACAAATTCACTCTCAAGCCAAGGTTTGTCGGTATTAAAATAGATGTCGCCAAACTCCTCGTTAAATGGAATTTGCTCTTTAAAGCTTAAATTTGCATTTTTCATCTATTTTTTGCAAAATATCCATCGATGCCATTCGCGATACCGTTTGCAAGAGCGTTTTGATAGGCATCATTAAAGAGCTTTTCACCCTCGACTGGATGCGTGATATAGCCGATCTCAACAAGAACTGCTGGCATAAGAGCGCCCACAAGCACCCAAAACGGCGCCTCTCTCACACTGCCATCACTTGCAGCATAGACCTTTCTAGCACTTGCTAAAATTTCTTTTTGGATGTCAATGCCAAGCTTATTTGATGCGATAATCTTCTCGCGGTTTAGCACGTTTAGAAACGTCTGCTGCGAAAAGTAGTTCATCTCTTCTATATCTGATTTGTTCTCAAGCGCAGCCGCGTTTTTACTACGTTCACTTCTTGCAGGCGATAAGAAAAATGTCTCAATGCCGTGCATGCTCTTTGCCTTTGTGGCATTTGGAGCGGCATTTGCGTGAATGGAAACAAAAAGATCAGCCATCTTATCATTTGCAAATTTTGTTCTTGTTCTTAAATTTATAAAGACATCGGTTGATCTGGTAAAAAAGACCTTGTAGCCACGTGCTTTTAGTATGTCGCCAAGTTTTTTGGCTACACCTAAAACCGCGGTTTTTTCCTGCAGTTTGCCATTTACTGCACCTGGATCAGTACCACCATGGCCTGGATCGATGACGATCGTTTTGTTGCGTGAAAATTTACCAGTCGCAACTGGTGGCAAAGGTGCTGCCACTGGCTCACTTTGTGCAGGCTGAGGCTTTAAATTTGGCTCAGGCTCTTTGTGTGGCACTTCTTCATTTTTGTTTTTAGTTTTGTGAAGTGGCGTTTTTACATTTTCGTTTGAGATAAAATTTTGAGCGCTGATCACAAGCAGATCACTTGTTGCATTTGCTTTTATAGTCTTTTGGACCTTATCAGAAAAAATAACTCTAACAGTGTTTTTATTGTACTGCGAGATGTGAATATAATCAGATATAAAATTTTTATAAGTTAGCGGATTACCGTTTAATCTACCATCGATATCCATAATGTTTTTATATGTATTTTGTTGCTTTAAAAAGGATGTTTTTAGTTTTGCAGTATCGATTTTTGTATTAAACTTAAGCACCAAAGTATCATTTACCTTGGTTGCACTAAGCAGCGTCAAAGTAGTATCACTAGGCGTACTGGCGCTCTTTACGCCATTTAGTGTATTTAGATCTTTTATATACCCACTTGAGTCAAAACCAAGCGATTTTGAGCTGGTTATGAGTCTTGTGAGTGCTTGTTTTTTTATATTTTTGTCATTTTTAATGATCGCGTCGACATAGATATCTTTTATATCGTTGTGAAATTTAATCTTTGCACTTCTGCTTGAGCTGGCAAAATTTTTATCAAATTTTACAAATATCTCAGAATTTGTCGCAGCAAAAAGAAAATTACAAACAATAAAAAAGAGGATTATCGCTCGTTTCATTCACCATGTACCAGCTTGTGCATTAGCTCTTTTACGCTTATTAGTTCTTTTAGTTTATATCCGTTTGCTCCCGTGAAAAATAACCCGGTCTCTTTTTTGCCACTAAATGAGTCAAACAGCCTATCAGCGATGCAATATCCAACCTCTTTAGCACCTTTGCCCCTTTGACAAGGGCTCACACAGTTGCTTATACACTGGATCTTTGGTCCCATCCTTTTTTCTACCAAATTTATCAAATTTGTTCTAATCCCACGAGCTGGATAGCCAACTGGACTTTTTATAAGCTCAATGTCTTTTTCCTCGGCTGCTAGTATCACTTCTTTAAAGCCAATATCTGCGTCACACTCATGAGTGCCGATAAAGCGTGTGCCCATCTGAACGCCGTCTGCGCCTAGTGATATTGCCTTTTCTATGTCGTTTTTATCCCAAATTCCACCAGCTGCGATGAGCGGAAAGTCGCCCCACTCTTTTATCTCAGCTTTTACTTGTGGGATTAGATTAAATAGTGAAAACTCAGGGTCAAGACACTGCTCGTATGTAAAGCCCTGGTGTCCGCCGCTTAGTGGTCCTTCAAGCACAACAGCATCTGGCAAGCGATCATATCTTTGTAGCCAGCGCTTGCAGATGATCTTTAGTGCTTTTGCACTTGAGATAATAGGAACTAGCGCAACCTCTTTAAAATTTTGTGTAAATTCTGGCAAATTCGTAGGTAGTCCAGCACCTGATACGATGATATTTATACCGGCTTCACAAGCATCTTTTACCACTCTTGCGTAGTCATTTGCAGCATACATTATATTTACGCCAAGTGGCAAATCTCCACAAATTTTTCGTGCATTCTCAATAATTGCTCTAAGACCTCTTGTTGAGTAGAAATTTTCACTTCCAAATGGCTTTGCATTTAGCTCTTTGTTTATAAATTTACGATTTTCATAATATCCTGTGCCAACTGAGCTGATTATTCCAAGACCGCCTTCAAGGCTGACATTGCCAGCTAGTTTGTCCCAGCTGATACCAAGTCCCATACCGCCTTGAAATATCGGATACTTTATCTCATATTTTCCTATTTTTAATGGCTTTAACTCCATCTATTCAACCTTTACTTTTGCAAATTTACGCTTACCAACTTGCAAGATATATTCACCTGCCTCTAATTTTAACTGCTCATCACTGATCTTTTCTTGATTAATGCTAACCGCATTTGCCTTTATATCGCGTCTTGCTTGAGAATTTGACTCACTTAGCTCACACTGCGATAAAGCTTCCACTATCCACACTGGTGCTTTTAGGCTAAATTCTTTGATATCAGTTGGGAGCTGATTTTGAGAGTGTACGCTGTTAAACTCAGCCTTTGCAGCCTTTGCAGCCTCCTCGCCGTGATACCTTGCTGTTATCTCGTAAGCAAGGTCCTCTTTTGCTTTTTTTGGATGATACTTGCCGTTTTTTACATCGTTCATTAAATTTTCTATCTCGCCAAGACTTTTTGTACTTAAAAGTTCGTACCAACGCCACATTAGCTCATCGCTTATACTAAGCGTTTTTGCAAACATATCATTTGCGTTTTCAGTTACGCCGATGTAGTTTCCAAGACTTTTGCTCATCTTATTTACACCATCAAGCCCCTCAAGAAGTGGCATCATGATGACAGCTTGCTCTTTGCCGACGTTATAAGTTCTCTGCAAGGTTCTACCCATTAGAAGGTTGAATTTCTGATCCGTACCGCCCATCTCGATATCGCACTTCATCGCAACGCTATCATAACCTTGAAGAAGTGGATACATAAATTCACAAATTGAAATTGGACTACCAGATTTTATCCTTTTTTCAAAATCATCGCGCTCTAACATTCTAGCGACTGAAAATGTGCTAGTTAGCTCTATCATTCCAGCAGCTCCAAGCTCATTTGACCATTTTGAGTTAAACATTATCACGGTCTTTTTTGGATCTAAAATTTTAAAAACTTGCTCTTCATAGGTTTTAGCGTTTTTTAAAACCGTCTCTTGATCTAGCTTCTTTCTGGTGGCTGATTTGCCGGTTGGATCGCCTATTTGAGCGGTAAAATCGCCTATTAAAAACTGCACGATCGCGCCATGTTTTTGAAGAAGTGCCATCTTGTTTAAAACGACTGTGTGTCCCAAGTGAAGGTCTGGAGCAGTTGGATCAAAGCCAGCCTTTACATAGAAATTTTCACCTTTTTCATAATAGTTTTTTATTAAATTCTCAACTCTTTCAAAGTCAATAATCTCGGCAACACCGCGTTTTATCTCTTGTAAAATTTTAGCTATATCTTGCATTATCTTTCTCCTAGTTATGGTATGGATCGCTTTGCGAAACGAAATCTATAATCTTATATCTATCTTTGATCTTCTCTCTTAGCTCGTTTGCATCGATATTTTCGGCTATCTCAACACTTATTTCAAATGTGTCACCGCTAAGGTCATTTGCTTCATTTAGCGAGATTGTAGCCAAATTTACATCTAGTCTAGCAAGATACGTTAAAAATTCAGCCAACGCGCCTTTTCGGTTCTCAAGATTTAATAAAATTTTATATCTATGTGGGGCATTTCTAGTCCATTTGACAAAGATGATCTCATTGCCCTTATCCATAAGCTTTCCAGCACGCTCACAAAGTTTGTGATGCACTGTCACATTGTGCCCATTTTTAAAGCCAACTATACTATCGCCTCTTTTTGGGTTACAACAATAGTCAAACTCGACATTTGAAATTTTATGATTTGAGTAGATTACGATATTTTCAAATTTTTGCTTTTTAACCTGATATTTATCGCCCAAAGAGATCATAAAAGGACGCTCTTTTTTTATATACTTTTTAAGCATATTTACGACCTCTTGCAAAAAATCGCTTTCAGTTGCGGCACGAAAAACTTTTTTGCCTAAATTTTCATGCTCTATCCAGTCTAAAATTCTATCTTTTGAAACGCCAAAAACTGACTTTAAAATATCAACTGCGATTTTATAATTTATATCTTTTATCTTTTGTTTGCAGTATGTTCTTATCGTAGCCCTTGCTTTACCAGTTCGAACACTATTTATCCACGAACAGCGAAATTTTGCCTCTTCACCAGTTACGATCCTTACAATATCGCCGTTTTTTAGCTCTGTTAAAAGTGGCATTCTGACGCGATTTATATAAGCTTCTTTTGCATAAAGTCCGATCTCTGTGTGAATCTCATAAGCATAATCAAGTGCAGTAGCCCCGCGTGGAAGTGTAAAAACCTCACCTTTTGGCGAATAGACCGCAATATCTTCTATATAAAGACTATCTTTTGCATATTCATAAAGCTCTTCGACATTACTTTCAGCTTCATTATTTTGCATACCAATGTCGTTTAGCCAGTCAAGTTTTGGATTTAGTAAACTGCCCTCGCCGTTTTTGTATTTCCAATGAGCTGCGACACCGTATTCGGCGGTTTTGTGCATATCGTAAGTACGAACTTGTGCCTCAAAAATACTCTTATTATCAAAAATAGTTGTATGTATCGTTTGATAGCCATTTTGTTTTGGAAGAGCGATATAATCCTTAAATCTCGAAATAAGAGGATTAAAATTTATATGCAAATTTCCAAGCGCAAGATAGCAATCAAGCGGTTTTTGCACAAGAATTCTAATAGCTAGCAAATCAAGCACCTCTTCAATCGAAATACCTTTTCTTTGCATTTTTAAATAAATCGAATAGTAATGCTTTATACGTTTTTGAATCTCGAAAGTGCCCTCAATAAAGCCATTTTCAAGCAAAATTTGATTTACTTTCTCGTAAAAGGCATTTAGCTTAAGGCTAAGCTGCTGTTTATTTTTATTTAAAAAGCTATCGATCTTGGCGTATTCTTCTGGCATCGCATATTTAAAACTTAGATCTTCAAGTATATTTTTAATCGATGAAATTCCAAGCCTATGAGCGATCGGAGCGTAGACCATAAGCGTCTCTTCAGCAATTCGTTTTTGTTTTTCTACCTTTAACGCATCAAGGGTTAGCATATTATGAAGTCTGTCACAAAGCTTAACCACAAGAACTCTAACATCTTCAATGGAGATTAAAAGCATTTTCCGAAATGTCAGTGCTGAGCTAGCTAGTTTTTCGTTACTACTTGAGCTTGCAAGCTTGTTTTCTCTTATAGCAACTATCTTTGTAAGTCCTTCAACCAGCTTCGCCACTTCATCACCAAATTCAGCCTGAACTTCGCTAAGTGTAACTTCAGTATCTTCAACTACATCGTGAAGTAGTGCAGCTATAACCATACTCTCATCTCCACCCATATTTGCTACTATTGATGCTACTAATATTGGATGGATTGCGTATGGCTCGCCACTTTTGCGATATTGACCAGCATGAGATGTGACACAGCTATCTATAGCTTTATCTAATTTCTCGCTTCGTTCGCAAAGAGAAAAGAGCAGTGCTATAGCTTCTGAAACATTTTTACAAGGTAAAATTTGTTCTATTAGCTGCTCTAAAAAAAGACTATTTTCCTTCAACTATTGCCTCTAAGCCTATTTTGCCCTCAGCTACTTCAAGTAGCGCAATGTCAGCAAATTTCATCTTTGAAGTATCGGCTTCTACAAGCACTACTGCTCCATTTGCTAGTGCTTCTGCACGCTTTGCTACGATAAGTGAAAGTTTATATCTATCATCACCAACTTGCTTTAACGCTCTTGCTGTTATTTGTTCTGTTCTCATATTTATCCTTTTTAAAATTTATTTTACTACTGAATATAGGGCTGCTTCTTCTTCATTTATTATTTTTAATAAATTTCCAGCCTTAAACATATTACAAACCAAAATAGGCAGTGAGTTATCTTTTGCTAAAGCTATAGCAGTATCGTCCATAACCTTGATATCATCGCTCATTGCCTTTTCGTAGTTTAGTGATTTTAAAAGTTTTGCATCTTTGAATTTTTTAGGGTCTTTATCATAAACGCCATCAACCTTTGTAGCTTTTATAATCATATCTGAGCCAATTTCAATAGCTCTTAATGTGGCTGCTGTATCAGTTGTAAAGAATGGATTGCCAGTACCTGCAGCAAATATAACGACTCTGCCTTTTTCCAAATGGCGCTGCGCACGTCCAACGATGAAAGTCTCACAGATCGCTTCCATTTTGATTGCACTTTGCACTCTTACCTCTAGCCCACTTCGCTCTAAAGCTTCACGCATCGCGATTGAGTTTATTACAGTTGCTAGCATGCCCATGTGATCGCCACTCGTTCGTTTAATGATACCATCTTTTGCGGCACTCACACCGCGTATAATGTTGCCACCACCGATAACGATGCCAACCTCGATACCATTTTCGACAAGCTCTTTTATCTCATTTGCTATAAATTTAAGCACCGCCGTATCTATGCCAAAACCATTTTCTCCCGCTAAAGCTTCGCCTGAAAATTTAACCAATACGCGTTTTCTTTTACTCATTGTCTTGCTCCTTAAAATTCACGCATTCTAGCCAAAAAGGCTTTAAATTTAGTTAATAGTACTTGCAAAGCGGCTATTTTGAGATCATCTCAAGTGGATCGATGTGGTAGTTTCTTTGTGTCACTTCAAAGGTTAGATCGTTTCTAACTCGACCTATAACGTAGCCTTTTTGCACGACTGAGCCTACTTTGACCGTCGGTGCGATCTGACTTAGGTGAGCGTAGATCGTGTGGATGCCATTTTCGTTTTCAATGATGACAACATTTTCAAGCATCGGAGTTGCTTTTGCAAAGACCACTTTGCCATTTAGTACGCTTTTGACCTTGGCATCTGGTGTGGTTGAGCGAAGCGTGACTGACTCATTAAAAATTTTGATGTTATATATTGGATCTACGTAGTTTCCAAATTTTTGCTTTACAGTGTAGCTATCAAGAGGAGCGATTGTCTTTGTACCTGAATATTTTTTGACTGAGCTTGTTTGATAGCCTCCACCCATTGGCTGGCTCTTCTCACCTTTTTTACCACCTTTGCTTGCAGCTGCTTTTTCTTGTTTTTCTCTAGCAGCACGTGCGGCTTCATCTTCTTGTTTTTGCATGATAGCGAGCTGCTCTAGCGTCTTTCTTAGCTCATCTTGCTGGGCTTGAAGCTTGGCTAGCTTTTTGCTGTAAATTTCTTTATCTCGTTTTAGTCCGTTTATGGTATTTTTTTGCGTACTTTCTAAATTTTGCAAGTCACTTTGCTTGCGTCTATAGTTTTTGATGCTTGAGTTTATCTCGTTTATTTTATTTGATTTATTTTTTATCTTCTCGATCGTATCTTCATAGTTCTGGCTAAGTCTTTTAAAATCCTCTTTTGTAATAGCATTTAGCTTGGTTAAAATTTGAGACGAGATGATGCTCTCCTCGCTTTGCTTGCCCTCAGTTGCAGACATCAAAAGATCAAACGACAAATCTTCTGCGATGATCCTTATCATATTTTGCTCAAGCTCTTTTTGTGTGCGCTCTAGCTCTTTGTTTTGTTTTGTTAGATCATCAAGCTCAATAAGTGCCTTTGAAGCATTTGTCTCAAGTATAGAAATTTGACCCTTTAAATTTGTGATATCGCCACTTATACCGCGAAGTTTTTTCTCGCCATTTACAATATCACCAGCCAAATCATCTAACTTTTTACTAAGCTGCTCGCTCATCGCTTGACTCGATCTTAGCGAGTTTTTGGAGTCTTTGATCTTCTCTTTGGTGTTTGACGCAAAGGCTAAGCTAAAAGCTAGCAAAAATGTAAAAATTCCTTTTCTCATATCGTGCTTTTTCTAGCCTTACTCATCACCAAACTAACAGCAAAAATGCTTAAAAACATAGCCACGCCAAATAAAATAAAAATATCCCTTGAAGGATCAAGGCTAGGCAAAACTACATCGATGCTTGCGGCATTTTCTCTAAAAATTTCAATGCTGGGCAAGAAAAAGAAAAATGCACCGACTACAACGGTAGCAACTAGGCTATCAACCATGGCTGATTTGTAAAGCATGGCTGATTTTAGCCAAAAAGGTGCTCCAAAAAGCGTCATGATCTCGATGCGCTCCCTATGCTCAAATAGCCAAATTTTAGCCTGCTTTAGCATAAGCATAAGCCCAACCACACAAAGTATCGCCATAAAAGCATACGATATACTTTTGGCTAAATTTAGCATTTTAAAGACCTTATCGTGAGTCTTTGAAAATGTCTCGACCTTTGTGACGCCATCAAATTTTAAAAGTTTTTGCTTTAGCTCATCCATGTACTGCGGTGTCGGAAATTCACTAAGTTTTAGTGAGTAAAACTTAGGTAGTGCATTTTGCAGTATGGACAAATTTTTAGCCGAGATATCATTTGAGAGGCGGTCGATGATCTTTTGCGGACTTAGTGGCTCGAGGCTAGATAGATTACTCACAATCGGCTTTAACACGGGCTCGCTTAGCTCTTTGCTTGAAACTATGACGATGTTGTAGTCATTTCCCATAAGTCTTTCATAATCTCTCACAACCTTATCAGCAGTTAGGCTAAACTGCACGGAGAACAAAAGCGCGATCAGCGGCAAGATGAATCCAAGGTGGTTTTTAAGCGATCTCATGCACGCCTCCATTTTCTATGACAAAGTGACGGTATGGGATACGAAGTGTCGATGGGATATGGTGCGTGACAACTACTACGCTCGTGCCTAAAAATTCCCTAGCTGATTTTAGAAGCGACCAGATGACATCGCTCGAGTATTCGTCTAAATTTCCAGTTGGCTCGTCGCATAAGAGCAAATTTGGATTGTGCGCTAGAGCCCTTGCCATCGCCACTCTTTGCTGCTCGCCACCGCTTAGCTCACGAGGGTATTTATCAGCTTTATGAAGCATATTTACATGTTTTAAAAGTTTAGCCACTTGCTTTTTGCTCACATTTTGATTGATGCCTTTGATGATGAGGGGCAGCATGACGTTTCTTTCCACATTCCATTCATTTATCAAGCGATAATTTTGAAATATAATGCCAACTCGCTGCCTAAGCTCACAAAGTCTTTTGTCATCGATATCATCCATTTGTGTCATGCAGACATTTAGCTCTCCAGCAAGAGGTGAAATTTCTCCATAAAATGATTTTAAAAGCGTGCTTTTTCCACTTCCACTCTTGCCTGTGATAAAGACAAAATCATTTGCGTAAATATCTAAATTGACGCTATTAATTACGATTTCATCGCGTTCATAAGCTAGGCTCAAATTTCTTGCACTAATTATCTCTTGCATCAGCCAAATACTCCTTCAAAAGCTCGTGTGCCGCTAAATTTTCACGAATTAAGATCGGTTTTTTTATAAAATATTCGCTTTTCTCATCGCTTATTTTGATAAAACACTGCTCAGGTTTATTAAATGCTCCAAAAGCAACTTTTAGCAAAATTTCACCCTCATTTATGGTGTAAATTTCTTCAAAATGTAAAAAATAATCCTCTTTTTTGATGATGAAATTTTTGAAATTTTTAATGATATTTTTTACGCTTGTCTTTTCTTTAAAGCTAAAATCCCCAGCTAAAATACTCTCGCCACTTTCAACCTCACAAGTATAGATAACATCGTAGATGTCCTTATCTTGGCGTCTCCAGCGGTCTTCGTACTTACTAGTTACTTCTAAATTTCTATTTTTGAAAGCTTCTATTTTTGAGTTTGTAGGCTCTAAAAATTTACTCAAGCTAAAGTCGCAATACTCCTTGCTATCAGTCCTTAGCTCAAATTTACCGCCTACTTTTAGTATCCTCTCGCACGCAAGTGCAAACGCCGATGAGACCACGCGTCTATGCTCTGCTTTATCCCACGGCACTGGAAAGTGTAAAAAGACTCTATCAACTAAATTTGAGCCAATAAGTGAGAGTAAAAGTCTGGCGTCAGTATTGATTAGACGTACGTTTTCTAGGCCATTTGCCCTAGCTAGCTTTGCTACTTGCTCGATGCTTGGTTTATAGACTTCTATTCCGATAACTAGGGCATTTGGATTGTTTTTAGCTTGATAAAGCAAGTGTCTGCCGGAGCCAAAGCCGATCTCGATAAAAATTTGATCGAATTTATCTTTTAGTTCACTAAAGGCTGGCGCAAATTCTTCAAGGCTTAAAATTTCACTCACTTTTTTAGTCAAATTTGTCTTTTTTACGGCAAATGCTTGACTGATTACATCATTGCAATTTTGCTCTTTAAAAAGCTCAAGTGCCTCTTGCAAAAGACCAACTTTAGCTGGCTTTGTAAGCTTTTCTCCCTTTACAACGACGCCATTTTTACCAGACTTTACAACTAGAAAAAAGCTCTCTTCTTCATTTTTTGTGTAGATGAGCCTCTCGTTTCGCCCATTTGCCTGCCAAAGAAATTTGACTTTGTCATTACCAAATGGAAACGAGAGCTCTTTTAAAGACGAAGCGATGAAATTTGGCATTATTTTATGCTAACTTCTGCTTTTGGTGACTTATCAGAGGCGATGCCATACTCATCGATAGCTACGACGCTGTAAGAATAGCTAGCTCCTTTTTGCACGCTATCATCTCTAAGTCCAGTACCATCTATGCCACTAAAAATTTTCTCACTTGCACCACTTCTATAAACAGTGTACGAACTAGCTCTATCAACTGCACTCCAATTTACATTTACTCCGCTACTATCGTAGCTAGCGCTAATATTTGGAGTCTTTGGCGCACCAAGTGTTATCCCTACAATTGGCTCTTCTTGTTTTAAGCTCTCAAGGCCGTCTTTATCGACTGCTGTGACTCTGTAATACCTCGTCGCTGCATTTGTATTTATGAGATCCTCATAGGTGTTGCTAGTCATTTTTGCCAGATATGTGTAAGGCAAAATTTTACTCACTGTCCTATAAACCTTAAAATAAGCAAAATCCTCAGCCGGCGCGTAATCCCAAGTTAAAATTATCTTTTTTGGTGCATTTTTTGTTGCCTGAAGGTTTGTTACTGATTTAGGGTAACTCCTTTGTCGTTGCACTGATATTTTGGCTTGGTTTTGAGACAACACCTGAAGAAGTTTTAACTAAAATTCTATACTCATAAGACTTGCCAGGTTTTACCTCACTGTCGATATATTCAGCATTTAGTCTGCCATTTACCTCTGCAATTTGGCTAAATTTATTAGCTCCTGCATCACTTCTTTGAATAATATAGCTTGCCACGGTGCTATCAGGATGTGGTCTCCAGATCACTTTTACACGTCCTGGAAGCCCTGTAATAGCTTGCGAAAATGGTACTGAGTCAAGCAGTGGCTTTGTAGTTGCTGTTGCGATTGTGCCCGGTTGAGAGATGGCGTTACTTGAGTAGGTTCTCATTTGGTACGAGTAAGTTGTCTCTGGAGCTAGATTGCGGTCCACATAGTGCGTTGCAAAGCGGTCTTTTATGTTTGCAACTAGTTGCATTTTTGAGTTTGCATCATTTGGATTTGAGCGATAAAGATAGTAGCCAACGACGCTCTCATCGGTCACTGGATTCCACTCGAAGCCAACTTCTGTCATATCTGAAATAGTTTTTAAACTTGTAATCGTAGGCAGTGACATACTTTGCTGAGTCGGTACGCTAGAGCCGCATCCCGCTAAGAAAGCTGCCAAAAATGGTGTCAATATGCGTAGGGCAAATTTTTTCATCAAAAATCTCCTTGGGAATTTTTTTGTAAATTATTTGGTTAAAGTCATCATACGTTTTTGCGGTAAATTCTACCCTTTTGCCAGTTCGTGGATGGATAAAATAAAGCATATAAGCGTGAAGCATAACCCTGCTTATTTTATCGCCTTGGCTCTTAAATCCGTATAAATCATCGCCTAAAATGTGGCGATTTATGCTAGCAAGATGCACTCTTATCTGGTGCGTCCTACCTGTAAAAAGTTTTGCTGCTATTAAATTTATGCCATTTTCACTTAGCAAATTTACAAAAGCGCTTTTTGCAAATTTAGCGTCCATGACGATCGCTTTTTTTAGGCGGTTGTTTGGATTTCTGCCGATTGGCTTTTCTATGATGACGTCCTCTTTTAGCGGTAGGTCGATCAGCGCTAGATAAATTCGTCCCATGCTCTTATCGCTTAGCTGCTCGCTTAGTTTTGCGTGGGCGAAGTTGTTTTTAGCAACGACGATAGCGCCGCTAGTACCTTTATCTAGGCGGTGGACGATGCCAGCTCTTACGTCGCCGTTTAAATTTGAGAGCATAAAGCCCTTTTTGTTTAGCCACTCAACAAGTGTCGCCTCTTTGACGCTTGGGGCTTGGTGAACGACGATTTGCGGGGGCTTGTTTAGCACTATGAGATCGTCGTCCTCGTAGATGATCGGGATGTCAAAATTTACTTCATACTCGTTTTGCACCTCTTTTTTTGGGGCAAAATTTACGCAAATTTCATCGTTTTCACTCAGTAAAAAGCTTGGTTTTGAGACTGGTTTTAAATTTACGCTTACAAGGGAGTCTTTTATCAAATTTAAAGCTTGATTACGTGAAATTTGAAGCTCTTTGGCCACTGCAACGTCGAGTCTTGAGCTATTTAAAACATTAAATTTAACCAAAATCAAAGCCTTGTTTGTGATATAATCTAGCCCAAAAATTAAGGTTTGCTTCTTGATAAAACTAGATCGGCGTATTTTAACACATTTTGATTTTATTCAGCCGTTTTTGATCATCCCAATCATAGCCATCTCATACATCCTGGTTTCCGAAGCAAACGACATTTTAGCAAACAAACAGCTTATCTATTTTGGCATAGGTTTTGCATCATTTTGCGTAGCATTTTTACTGCCCATTAGACGTATCGACTGGATCATTCCTATGTTTTACTGGGTCTGTATCGTGCTACTTTTAAGCGTAGATCTCTTTGGCGTTAGCAAACTAGGCGCTAGGCGCTGGTTAGAAATTCCCTTCGTTCACTTCACACTTCAGCCATCAGAGCTGATGAAGCCAGCCTTTTTGCTGATGTTAGCTTATCTCATCAAACAGCGTCCTCCAGAGGCTGATGGATACGGAGTAAAAGATTTTTTAAGACTTAGTTTTTATATACTTTTACCATTTGTGCTCATCATGAAAGAGCCTGATCTTGGCACTGCACTCATACTTTTAATAGTTGGTTATACCATCCTTTTTGTCATCGGAGTAAATAAGAAAATTTGGATCACTATCATCCTTGCGATAGGCTTTTTGGCGCCAGTTTTGTATGAAAATTTACATGACTATCAAAAAAAGAGGATTCACGATTTTATCGCTGAGGAGCCAAGCTATCATGTCAAACAAAGCATCATCGCCATAGGTAGCGGCGGACTCAAAGGCAAGCCAAAAGATGAAGCGACCCAGACGCACTTTAAATTTTTGCCAATCGCCACTAGTGACTTCATCTTTGCCTACAATATCGAGCGTTTTGGCTTTTATGGTGGATTGTTTCTGCTTGGACTTTATGGAGCACTCATAACACATCTTTTAAGTTTAAATTATGGTCTAAAAAACGACTATTTTACGCAAGTTACCACCACGGGGATTGCTGCACTAATCTTCGTTTATGTGGGTGTAAATGTCTCAATGACGATCGGTTTTGCACCAGTTGTAGGTGTGCCGCTACCATTTTTTAGTTATGGCGGAAGTAGCTTTGTTACATTTATGGTGCTTTTTGGAATTTTGCAAAATTTGCTAACTTTTAGATTTGATAGAACTTATAGCTTTATAAAAATTCACTTCTAAAATTTTCTCCGCAAATATCAAGCATATAGTTTTTGCTCTATCCTTCTTTGTGCTTTTTGATGCAAGATTTTATGGCATTTATAAGATATTTTATATCCTCTTTTGTATGCGTATAGTGAATGCTAACACGTACCCAGCCAGGTTTTGCTTCAAAAATGGTATTATCTTTTAGATTAAGCAAATCATGTCCATACGGCCCAGCGCAATCACAGCCTGCACGTGTTTGGATGCCAAATTCGCTACTTAAACTAGCAGCAAAATCATAAGGCGAAATGCCTTTTACATTAAATGCAAAAATAGGCAATCTGTCTAAATTTTCAGGACAATAATTTATCACCTCATCTATCTTTTCTAGCTCTTTACAAAACATCTCGCCTAGCTCACATTCAGCCACTTTTATATTATTAAGTCCGATTTCATTTCTTAGCTTGTAGGCTAAATTTGCACGCATTAGCTGCATTATCGGTGGCGTGCCGCCCTCTTCTAAATTTTCAACTTCATTAGTAAAAATATGCGATGTCCTGCTTACGTACTTGACTGTGCCTCCTGCTGCAAATGTAGGCAAATTTTTACAAAGCTCTTTTTTGATAGCCAAAAGCCCGCAACTCCCAACTCCGCCAAGCAGCTTGTGAGGCGAGAGAAACAGTGCGTCAAAATATCTGCAATCGACATTTTCATAAGCACTAAGAGTAGCCACATCAAGTGCCAAAATGCCATTATATTTTTTAATCAGCGAGTAAATTTTTTTATAATCGGTTTTAACGCCAGTGACGTTTGAGGCGGCACTAAAGCTAGCTATTATCTTTCTTTTTGCATTTTGCTTTAATGTATTCTCAAGCATCGCATAATCTATCTCATTGTTTTCATCAAGCTCTATACGTTTTATATCACAAAGCCCTTCTCTTAAGCTAACTTCAACAGAGTGATGCTCATAAGGGCCAATGATCGCTAATGGCAAGTTTAAATTTCTTAAATTTGCTTCGCCGATCAAAGCTCTTGTAGCTGGTGAGATATAAATTCCCACTATCTCCTGAAATTTCTTTATCGCAGCCGTCGCTCCTTGACCAGTCGCAATAAGATAAAAACTATCATCAAGACCCAATAAGCTTTTTAGCTCAGCTCTTGCATTTTCATAGTATTTTTGCGTTAGCACTGCGCTTGAACTACTATCTGAGTGAGTATTTGCGTAGGTTTTTAAAAATTTTAAAATTTCATCTTCAATGGGCTTGTAAGCAAGACCTGAAGCCGTGTAGTCAAAATAGTAAAGGCCCTCTTTTAAAATGATATTTTTTCTTACTTCATCGATATTTAGCAATGTTTTCCTTTTATTTAAAGCAGGGATTATAATTAAATTTTCATAAAAAATCTTGCAAAACAAGTATCTTTTAAAGCAATAAATTTCTTTGTAAATTTTCTATATTTTTCTTTATTGTGCCATCTTCATAGATAGCAGATATTAAGGCGATCATGTCTGGCTTTACTCTAGCGACACTTGCAATATTGCTAGAATTTATACCCCCTATGACACACACATTCATTCCCATTTCTTTTGCTTGTGATATGGTTTGGGTCTTGCAAAGTGGCGCATTTGGTTTTGTTGGGCTTTTAAACATCGCTCCAAAAGCCACATAACTAGCACCATTTTGTTTTGCCCTAAGGGCAAGCTCCAAGCTATCATAGCAGCTAACCCCCACGTAAGCATCATCTCCTAAAATTTCAAACGCCTCTTTTATGCTCGCATCATCTTTTCCCAAATGCACGGACTTTGCTCCTATATGAGCAGCAAATAAAATATCATCATTTACGATAAATCTTGCTCCAAATTTTTCGCATAGGTTGAAAATTTCACCAGCTAGCCTCTCATCTTTGGGTATTTTTTTAGAGCGAAATTGAAAAAATTTCACCCCACACTCTAAAATTTCTTTAGTATATTGCAAGGCTAAATTTTCAGGCATCAACACATCGTCGCTAATCGCGTAAATTTCAATCACTTATGCCAACTTTATGATTTAGTAGACGTTTGCCAAATTTTGTAGTAATTGCATTTTTAATAGCATTTAAAATATATTTTTTGGCTAATTTTATAGCCTCTTCTTTGGCGTATCCATTTGCCAGCAAGCAGGCCAGCGCACTTGCAAAGCTACACCCAGCCCCATGCATGATCTCTGGTTTTATTAGTGGCTCTTTAAATTTAATTACGTCACCATTTTTTTTATAAAGAGTATCTTCACAAATTTCTGCAACCATGCTTCGCTTTAAGATCATATCGCAAGGTAAATTTTTACTATCAAACTCCAAAACTTTGGCTTCATCGATATTTGGCGTGATAATGTCTGCAAATTTAAAAAGCTCTTTTAAGCTTGCTATCGCGTCATCCTCAAGAAGCTTTGAGCCTGATTTTGCTACGCAAACTGGGTCTATTACTATTTTAATGCCTTGCTTATGAAATTTTTCAAGCCAAGAACCAACGCAAGATATAAGCTCTTTATTAAAAAGCATACCAACCTTTATGGCATCTATGTTCAGCTCTTCATCTACCATTTTGATCTGCTCATTTAGATTTGTAACATTTGTAGCAAAGATATTGCTAACGCCATTTGTATTTTGTGCCGTAAGAGCCGTAATGGCTGTGGCTGCGTAGCAAGAAAATGCCTCGCATGTCTTAATATCAGCCTGTACGCCAGCGCCGCCGACACTATCACTTCCTGCAATGATTAATATATTTTTCATCTATCTCCCATACAACCTGAAATTTTATCAACACTAAAAGGATCATCGACTTTCCAACTACTTGAATACTTCTTAATGCTATTTTTTAATGCATCTACTAAATAATCCGCGTCCTTTAGCGTATGCGTATAGTGGAGTCCAGCCCTTACCCAGCCTGGCTTATGGGTAAATAGCGCATCTTCTTTTAAATGAAGCAAATCATGTCCATATGGCCCAGCGCAAGAACATCCTGCACGCGTTTGAATGCCATATTCTTTGCTTAAAACTTTGGCTAATTCATAAGGCGAAACACCAGTCACATTAAAAGCAAATATCGGCAAACGCTTTATGTTATTTGGATGATAGCACGTAAGCTCAGAAATTTCTGCTAGTCTTTTTTCCAAATACTCTCCAAGCTCGCTCTCATTTTCATATATTGTCCCAAATCCTATCTCATTTCTTAGCCTATAAGCCAAATTTGCCCTTATAAGTCCTAAAATAGGCGGAGTGCCAGCCTCTTCTAGCTGTTCACTATCTTTTACAAAAATAGCATAGTTTTTGCTGACATAACTTACCGTTCCACCACCAGCAAATGTCGGCTCATCTGAGTTTGCAAATATCTTTTTTATAGCAAGGAGCCCACAACTTCCAACTCCACCAAGTAATTTATGAGGAGATAAAAAAAGAGCATCGAAATAGTCACAATCAATATTTCCATAAGCGCTAAAACTTGCAGCATCAAATGCCACAATGCCACCATAAGATTTTACAAGAGTATAAATTTTTCTATAATCGCTCAAAACCCCCGTCACATTTGAAGCCACACTAAAAGTTGCGATGATCTCACGACCGATATTTATCCTTAAAATTTGCTCCAAATGATTAAAGTCGATCCCTCCATTTTTATCAAGCCTGATACGCTCAACCTCACAAAGTGCTTGCCTAAAGCTTATCTCATTTGAATGATGTTCATAAGGGCCAAGCACCACGAGCGGAGAATTTTCATCTGGCTTTAGGGCATATCTTTTTTTGAGTGCTGGTGGTGCATAAATTCCTAAAATTTCTTGAAATTTCTTTATCGCACCGGTAGCTCCATTGCCACAAGCAAAAAGACAAAAGCTCTCATCAAGGCCTAGTAAGCTTTTTAATTCACGTCTTGAATCTTCATAAGTTTGAGCGGTTTTATAGGCGTTTGATGAGCTGATAGAGTGCGTATTTGCGTATGTTTGAAGTATTTTTGCCATCTCATCTTCGATAGGTTTATAAGCTAGTCCTGAAGCTGTAAAGTCAAAATAATAAATGCCATTTTTTAAAATTATATTTTCTCTAATATGCTCTAAATTTACCAAATCACAACCCTTGTTTTTTGCGTAGCATTATAGATTACTTTAGCTAAAATATACTACAATGCCCAAATAAAGGATCCAGTATAAAAGCTTTAAAATCAACATTTGAGCGAATGAAACACCTTGATATAAATGAACTTATTAAATTTCATCTCGTCTTTGATGAGTTTGATTTAAAGCACTCATATTATGATGTTTTTGAAGCGATCGAGGCTGAAATTCTAAACAACTTCTTAGCCTTGATGCCAAAATTTTACTTCGAATCCGATACAAACGATGCTATAAAATCTGCCCTCATAAAACTCGCACGAAGCGATAGAAAAAAATTTAACGTACATAAAATTTTACCTCAAAGCCTAGCCAGCAAAGTCTATGCAAAGCTTTTTGAAAAGAATTTTTTACTGCTTGAAAAAAGTAGAGAAGTACTTCCGAAAAGATCAAAAAATCAAATGCTAAAAAAAGAAGAAAGGGGCTATAAAGTTGAGGATAAAATACATTTTAATAGCAATTTTTCAAGGTTTTGGTTTAGATTTATAGAGCCAAATTTAAGCTTGCTAAAAGCTGGCAAAAATAATGAAATTTTAGCCATTATAAAAAAAGAATTTGACGAATATGCAAGCCTTGGATTTGAAATTTTATGCGGTGAACTCATGGCAAAAAAATTTCTGATTAATGGTATATTTTTAAGTAGCTTTTGGAGCAGGAATATAGAGCTTGATATGCTATTAAATATAGGTGGCAAAATAATAGTCGGCGAGGCAAAATACAAAGAGAGAAAGGTTTGTAAAAACGTGCTAAATTTACTATTAAAAAAATGCGAAAAACTAAATATCAGACCAGATATTATTGCTCTTTTTTCAAAGAGTGGATTTAGTAGCGAGCTAAGAAATCTAAAGGATGAAAGGCTAAGGCTTTATGAAATTAGCGATTTTGAGGAACTTTTAAAATGAACGAACACGATATCCAAGCTGGCTTAAAAAGCCTGATAGAGCAGACTTATCTGATAGAAAACGAATATAAAAATTTAACATCATCTTATGCAAACTTGCAAAATTTCATTAAAGATATTGTGGAAATTCTGCCTAATGCTATCTGGGTGTTGGATGAAAATGATGAGATTTTTTTACAAAACTCAGAAGCAGTAAGACTTGGTAAAATTTTTAAAGAGATACCAAAAAAAGAGGGTGAGATAAATGTAGATGGGAAAATTTATCTTTTTAAAACAAGCTCCAAAGACAATAAACTAATAATCTCTGCAACAAACATAACAGTAGAAAAACGCACCGAGCGTCTTGCATCTATGGGCCAAGTAGCAGCTCACCTAGCCCACGAGATCAGAAATCCAGTGGGCTCTATCTCACTTTTAGCTTCAACTCTACTTAAAAGAGCTGATGAGCGCACAAAGCCTATCGTAAATCAAATACAAAAAGCTACATGGCGAGTCGAACGCATAATCAAAGCCACTCTACTTTTCACAAAGGGTCTTAACATAAATGCACAAATTTTTGACTTTTCGCAGCTTAAAAAAGAGTGCGAAGAGGCTATAAATTTTTACGACTATTCAAAGGATATAAAATTTAGCCTAGAATTTCCAGATGGCAAATATATGGGCGATCTTGATCTACTAGCCATTGTCTTTCAAAACATTTTATTTAACGCCATTGATGCTATCGAAGAGAGCGATGATGATGAGGGAGAGATCATTTTAAGCTATGAAAAAACACCGAGTGAGCATAAATTTATCGTTTACGATAGTGGCGAGCCTATCAAAGACAAAGCCATAGTCTTTGAGCCATTTAAAAGTAGCAAGCTAAAAGGAAACGGCCTTGGACTACACCTTTGCTTGCAGATCATAGAGGCTCACAAAGGCAGTATCGAGATCACACTAAATCCAAAAACATTTTGCATAAATTTACCAATAAAGGAGTAAAAATGAATATACAAAACGAACTTGAGACATTTAAAAATTCTCTTCAAATGCTTGACTTGAGAGAAATTTCAAACGATGGAGTAAAAAACGTTGCATTTATCTGTATCGATATGATAGAAGCATTTGCTGGTAGTGGCGCGCTCGCTAGTCAAAGAGTGGCCGCCTTATCAAAAGGGATCGCAACACTTTTTGATAGAGCATGGAAAGATTTTGGTTTTAGAAATTTTATCCTTATAGAAGATAGACACACCAGTGATTCAAAAGAATTTGAGAACTTTTTGCCACATGCCATACTTGATACAAATGAGATAAAAACCGTAAAAGAGATAGAAAATCTAAGCTTTTTTAAAGAGTTCAAGACATTTTATAAAAACTCTTTAAGCATTGCGTTTAATAAAGAATTTGAGGAATTTTTAGAAGAGCGTCCGGAGCTAGACACCTTTATAGTCACCGGAGATTGCACTGATATGTGCGTTTATCAGTGCGTTAGTTATCTTAAACTACGAGCCAATGAATACAATAAAAAAGCAAGAGTTATCGTACCGTTTGATCTTACACAAACGTACGATATACCAGGACACAATGGCGATTTTTACCACGAGATGTTTTCTCTTCATATGAAGCTAGCACTTGGCGCTGATGTGGTAAAGAGTATTAAATTTTAAAGCTTGCTTGAAATATTTATGAGCCTATTTAGCTCGTCAAATTTAAAGCTAAGCTCGTTTTTATTCACTATGATCTCATTAGGACTTTCGCTAAATTTCATATCACAGCTTAGCAAAAGTCCTTTTATAAAGATTTTGTGATCTAGCTCGTAAGAGCTTAAACACTCATTTACTACGCTTAAAAGCTCATTTGCTAGCACTGGCTCTTCAAAGACCATATTTGATCTAAAAGCCACATACGCCGCTCCGCCCTCGTACTCTATCCTATAATAATTTTGCTCATCAAAAGCGGTGCAAAGGATCATACTAATCGTGTGACCATTAAAATTTTCATCTAGCTCAAATTGTGGCATACCAAATGCGCTAAGTCCAAATTTCTCACCAAACTCGCGTGCTTTATTTGCAAGCTCGAGCAACCGCTCATCAAAGCCATTTATATTTTCATAACCCCAAAGCCACGTATTTGACGAGAAGCTTTCAGAGCCGATAAACTGCATATCAAACTCATGCTCATCAAAGTAAATTTTACCGCTATCAAAATCGACCTGCCAGTTGCTACCTTCAACAAGTAGCTTAAATGCACGTTTTTGAAGTAATGTCGCTTTGCCAACACATGCGCTAAAAAGCTCGCTCCAGTTACTTTTATCTACGCCAAGCTTATCTAAAAACATCGCTTCACCGAGGTCTTAGCAAGCTATTGCTTGAAGTGCTTTTTCTTTAAAGCTGTCATTTACAACAAATTTTGTCTTATAGACAAAAATTTGAGCTGTATTTTCATTTTTTATCTTAATAACAAGACGCTTATCATTGTTCGTGCCACTTTTTATATGTTCGTTATAGCCAAGATTATAAAGGTTGGTAATCTTATCTTTGCTAAGCTCACTAAGGCATAAAAGCACCTCTAGCTCGGCATATTCTCTTGCTCTTTGAGGTGTGCTAGCTTCTTCATTTTTAGAAAATTTAGAATTTTGTTTTAGCTTTCTTGTCTTAAAGTCTAAATTTTGCGCATCTTCTAGGCTATAAACCTCGTTTAAATTTGTCCTTACAAATTGATCATCTTTTGTGATATTTATCCTAAAAGCATAAGGCAGGTCGCGTTTTGCTTCATCTTTTACTATATCTTCGATGTTGCCAAGCTCTCTTTCAAAGACTGCGATCTCGATATTTCCATGAAAATCAAGCACATTTATAGTGCCCATTTTCTTGCCACTTTTGGTTATCCTTGTGCTAAAGTCTTCGATCTTGCCAACGACTAAAATTTCAGCGCTTTGCGGCAAGCTCTCAAATTCTGAACTTAGAGTGTATTTTATCTTGTTGATCTCGTCTTTATAATCATCAAGCGGGTGGCCTGAGAGGTAGATACCAACGCTCTCTTGCTCAAATTTCAAGATCTGTTTGATGTCAAATTCGTCATTTATAGTGACAAAATTTATCTTCACATCGTTCATGCTCTCATCTTCGCCAAACAAGCTCTCAACAGCATTTTTACGAATCTGAGCAGCACTTTTGCAAGCTTCTATGATATTTTCTACATTTTGCATAAGCATCTTGCGACTAAAGCCAAACTCATCAAAGCAACCAGCTTTTATGAGGCTTTCAAAGACCTTTTTATTTACTTTAAATGGATCGATCCTTGAGACAAAGTCGTCCATACTCTTAAACTCGCCATTTGCTTCACGCTCAGTGATAATGTTTTCAATAGCCGCTCCGCCAACGCCTTTAATCGCACCAAGCCCAAAGATAATACCGTCATGATCACCATTTTTAACGACGCTAAATTCTTTAGTTGATTTGTTGATAGATGGCGGCAAAGTATCTATATTTATGCGCTTTATCTCATCGATATAGCGAACGATCTTATCGACGTTGCTCTCCTCGCTTGTAAGAAGTGCCGCCATAAATTCAGCCGGATAATAGGCCTTAAGATAAGCCGTCTGAAATGTGACGTAGGCGTAAGCTGCGGAATGAGATTTATTAAAGCCATATCCTGCAAATTTTACAATTAGCTCGAAAAGATCGTCTGCTTTTTGTCCATTTAGCCCTTTTGCCTCAGCGCCTTTTACAAACTCGCCCTTTAGTCTGTCCATCTCTTCTTTGATCTTTTTACCCATCGCACGGCGCACAAGGTCCGCCCCACCAAGGCTAAAGCCACCTATAGCTTGAACGATTTGCATAACTTGTTCTTGATAGACGATGACACCGTATGTTGGCGCAAGGATCGGCTCAAGCTCTTTAAATGAGTATGTTATCTCCGCCTCGCCATGTTTTCTTTTGACGAAGTCATCAAGCATGCCACTCTCCATCGGTCCTGGTCGGTAGAGTGCTAGCATCGCGACGATATCTTCAAAGCAGTCTGGGCGCAAGCTAGTTCCTAGCTTTCTCATACCCTCACCCTCTATCTGAAAGATGCCGATGGCTTGGCCACTTTGTATCATTTTATAAACGCCAGAGTCGTTTTTATCGACCTGCTCCCAGATGATGTCTCTGCCAGTGCGCTGTTTAACAAGCTTGATCGCATTATCGATAACCGTTAGCGTCTTTAGACCAAGAAAGTCAAATTTTATTAAATCAACGTCTTCAAGATATTTGAGGCTATACTGAGTGACAAAGCGATCTTCTGGGCTGTTTGGCTGGCGAAATAGCGGAGTTTTGTTCCAAAGCTCTTCGTTTGAGATGACAACGCCTGCTGCGTGCTGACCGGCGTTTCTGTTTAGCCCCTCAAGATCAAGGGCAAATTTCCAAATTTTAGCCGCCTTTGGATTTTGACTTATTAGCTCAGCTATCTTTGGCTCTTTCTCGTAGGCGTCTTTTAGCGTGATGTTTAGCTCATCAGGGATAAGCTTTGCCATCGCATCAGCCTCCGCATAAGGCATGTCGCAGACTCTAGCGACATCTCTAATGACACCTTTTGCGAGCAATTTACCAAATGTAATGACGCCAGCAACGTTAAATTTGCCGTATTTTTGCGTGACGTAGTCGATGATCTCGCCACGTCTGCTTTGGCAAAAATCCACGTCGATATCTGGCATGCTAACACGCTCTGGGTTTAGAAATCTCTCAAAAAGTAGGTTGTATGGGATTGGATCAAGGTCAGTAATCTTTAGCGAGTAAGCGACCAAGCTACCAGCTGCAGAACCACGTCCTGGACCAACTGGTACGCCTCTACTTTTGGCCTCATTTATGAAGTCCCAAACGATCATCATGTAGCCTGGGAAATTCATTTTATTTATGATACCAATCTCTATCTCAAGGCGCTTTCTATACTCTTCGTGTAAATTTTCAGGGACAAATTTTAGCCTCTCTTCAAGGCCCTTTCTACATTCATATTCAAAAAATATAGCATCGTTTTTAAAACTATATCTGTTTTCTGGCTCTGGGAGGGTCAAATTTCTCTCTTTAGCATATTCAAGTGTAAATTTAAAATTTGGCGGAGTTGGGTTGCCAAGCTTGATCTCAAGATTGCACTTATCCACGATCTCTTGGGTGTTTTCTATCACTTCAGGGATATCTAAAAATAGCTCGCTCATCTGCTCTTTGCTCTTAACAAAAAACTCATGGACGCTGTGGCGAAGTCGGTTTGGATCATCTAACGTTTTGTTCATCGCGATACACATAAAAACCTCATGCGCGTCAGCTCGCTCTTTAAAAGTGTAGTGAGTATCGTTTGTGGCGATGACCTTTATGCCAGTCTCTTTGGCGATGCGCAAAATATCATCATCAATGCGTTTTTGATCACCGATGCCGTGACGCATGATCTCAAGATAAAAGTCATCTCCAAAAATTTCTTTATACTCAAGCGCGACCTCTTTTGCCCTCTCGTAGCCCTTTGCGCCAAATTTGACGTT
This sequence comes from Campylobacter concisus, assembly GCF_003048555.1. Lineage (GTDB taxonomy): Bacteria > Campylobacterota > Campylobacteria > Campylobacterales > Campylobacteraceae > Campylobacter_A > Campylobacter_A concisus_AO. Next base: position 56,348 of record NZ_PIRR01000001.1, read on the forward strand.
ACGATCGCTTAAATTTAGATGCCAACTCACCTCGCCCTGCAAGCAAGCTGAGCTACAAACCAAGCCCTCGCTGTGCTCTTTTAAGATTTTTTTATTTATACGAGGATAGTAGTAAAAGCCCTCGATGTAGCTCATGGAGCTAAGATACATCAAATTTTTATAGCCAGTCTCATTTTTGGCGATTAGTATAAGGTGAAAGCGCTGCTTAGTACTCTTGTCATCAAGCTGCTCGCCATTATGAACGTAAGCTTCGATGCCAATTAGCGGTTTTATTCCCTCTTTTTTCATCGCCTTGTAAAAATCTATCGCTCCAAACATATTGCCGTGATCAGTAATCGCCGCTGCTGTGTCGCCTCTATCATGAAGCACGTGAGCTAGCTCTTTTATCTTGTTCGCTCCGTCAAGAAGGGAGTATTCGGTGTGTAAATGCAGGTGCGTAAAGCTAGAATTTTCACTCATTTTTTATCCTTTTTTAATGAGTGGATTTTACAAAATTTTGGCTAATAAGGTGCTTGATGAAATCTTAATGGGAACTTTAAAATTTAGATATTTTTCAGTCTGTGGCTAAGAACGAAGCGCGCTGTCATCTGACGCACTATGCTATTAAGGTCTTGTAAATTTTAAACGAGTAATTTCGGCTCTAAAATTTGAGTTAAGCGGTCAGTGAAGCCAAAATTTAGTAGTCAATTCTTATGAGTGAATGGAATTTTAAAATCTATAAAGTGAAAAAGAATTAGATCGCGGACTAAGCCGCAATCTATTATAGATAAACTGGGATATTTGTGTGTTCTAAGAAAAATCTTGAAGTGCCACCAAGCACCATTTCCATAAGACCATTTTCACCATATCTGCTAGCAACGATTAGATCAGCATTTCTATCAATAGCTGCTTTTAAAAGCGCTTCGCCAGGTATCATCGTAGTAGCAATCACTTCAAAAGTGGCTGATATGCCATGAATTTTAAAGTACTCTTCAAGCTTTTTAAGATTTAGTTCAGCATTATCGCCAAGGCTTGCTTTTGAGGTAATGCACTGAACCTTTTTTGCCTTTTTTAAAAGATCGATCGAGCCTGTTAATGCTCTTGAGCTTTGCGTCGTGCCAGTCCAGCTAACAAGGATATTATCGGCTTTAAACTCACGCATTTTTCTAGGGATTACAATCGCATTTTTACCGCTTTTTAAAACAGCTGACTCAAATGTTCCAGTGATCTTTCCATCAAGTGGCACAGCGGCCACTACTAGATCGCAAAATTTACTCTCTTGCTCCACTATCGCACTTCTTTTGCCACTGTGAATCGTAAAATTTGCAGTGCAAACATCTTCAATGATTTCACTAGTTACTTTTATGCCAAGCTCAGCACAAATTTTATTGAAAATTTTCTCATTCTCTTCATGCTCGACAGCTAGTTCAGATTTAGCTGATTTTAGAAATTCTTCAAAAAGCACTCCTCCACGAAGCGTCATTTTCATATTATAAACTACGCTTGGATCAAGCTGACAAGTCATAATTTCCATATGTGTGTTAAACCACTGAGCAACCTTTAGGGCACCATAAATTCTTGGCTCGATATCGTCTCCAGCTCCTATTGGAAAAAGCAACTTTTTGTATTTCATCATCTGTCCTTTAAAATTTATTCAACTAAAGAGAGCGAAATTTTATTTCCTTTTTGCTCGCTCACACATACTTTAACCTGATCGCCTACGTTTAATGGTGTTTTTATCTTTGAGATGTGAAGCAAGCCATCAATGCCATCTTTTAGCTCGATAAACACACCAAAATCAACCACACTCTTTACGGTTCCCAAAAACTCATCACCGATATTAAAATTTGGTTTTGAACGCTCTTTGTCGTGTTTAAACGGCTTTTTGCCAAATGAACGTCCATTGTCTTTTGAAGTGATAGAGATGATGTAGTCCTTTGCGGCATCGACATTTTTCTTTGCTCCACCTGCGATTTTTACCTCCCCTTTTTCTCTATCAAGGTCTATTGAGACTTCAAATTTTTCAATGATCTCTTTTATAGTCTTGCCAGCTTGTCCGATGATGTCTACGATCTTGCTTGGGTCAACACTAAATAGTTCAAGCTTTGGAAGCACATCTTCATTTATTTTTATATTTTTATCCGCTTCTGCCATTAAAGATAAGATATGCTCTCTACCACGTTTTGCTTGATAAAGTGCCTCTTTTAGCACTTCTAAGCTAATGCCACCAAGCTTAATATCCATCTGAAGCGCTGTGATGCCATCGCTTGTACCTGCTACTTTAAAGTCCATATCGCCGTCATGATCTTCAAGTCCCATGATATCTGTTAGCACTGCATGCTTATCGCCTTCAAATATTAATCCCATAGCGACACCTGCGACAAGTTTTAAAGTATTTACGCCAGCTGCTCTAAGTGCAAGCGAGCCACCGCAAACGCTAGCCATCGAGCTTGAGCCGTTGCTCTCTAAAATTTCTGAAACAACTCTTATTGTGTATGGCGAAGCTAGATCGATACTTGGTGCAAGGGCACGTTTGGCTAAATTTCCATGTCCAAGCTCACGTCTACCAGGAGCTTTTAGTGGACTTGCCTCACCTACGCTAAAGCCTGGGAAGTTGTAGTTAAACATAAATTTCTCTACAAAAGGTACTTTTTCAGTGAGGATGTCATACATTTGAGCGTCGCTGTCAGTGCCAAGAGTAGTGACAACCAAAGCCTGCGTCTGTCCTCTTGTAAAGAGGCATGAGCCATGTGCATTTGGAAGCACATTTGTTTCGATACTAATAGGTCTAACTTCTTCAAGACCACGCCCATCAGCTCTAACGCCCTCGTTTATGATCTGCTCTCTAACGATTTTCTTTTTATATTTGCCAAGGACATTTGTGATGACAGCCTCGTCCCAGCCCTCTTTTTGAGCGACCTCATCGCTTGAAATTTGTTTCGCGATCTTGCTAAGTTCGCTCGCACGCTCGCTTTTTGCCATTTGGTTGATCGCATTTTTGACTTCAGCTTTATAAAATTTATCGATATAAATAGCGATATTTTCATTTTCTATTTCAGGTTTTAACTCAAGCGCAGCGTCCTCTTTCTTATGCTCTTTGAAAGCTTCTTCGTAAGCACTGCTAGCTCTTAGTATCGCCTTACCAGCAAAATCAATCGCCTCAACCATCATGTCTTCGCTAAATTCATTCATTAGCTGTTTTTGAGCCATGCTGTCACTTAAGCTCGGATCTATCATCGGCTCAATAGCGACCATCGGGATAAGCTGCGTAGTTTGTTGAGGCAAGCTTCTCATCTCGATCATCAAAAGCTCATCTTTTGTACCAGCTACATAAAGATCGATCGCACTTTGTTTTAGTTCAGAGTTGCTTGGGTTGATCACAAATTTTTCATCTATATAACCAACTCTAACGCCACATACTGGGCGATTTACAGGGATGTCACTAAGATAAAGAGCAACGGAGGCTGCATTTAGACTTACAACTTGCAAATCAACCTCAGGATCAGCTGAAAGCACCATTACAACGATTTGAGTTGGATATGCGTAACCTTTTGGAAAGAGTGGTCTAAGAGATCTATCGATGATGCGAGCTGTTAGCGTTTCAAAGTCGCCTGGCTTTGTCTCGCGCTTAACATAACCACCAGGAATTTTTCCAGCGGCGTAGGCTTTTTCTATATACTGCACCGTTAGAGGTAAAAAATCCTCCTCAACTTGTGTGTCTTCTCTTGCAACAGTTGCTAAAACTACGGTATTTTTCACCCTTAAGAGTACCGCTCCGCTAGCTTGTTTTGCTACTTTATTAAGGTCAAAAATTTCAACCTGATTATTGACTTCTATACTATATTGCATTATTTTTATCTCCTTGTTGTTTTTGTAACGGCAAATAATAAGGGCTCTCTTCTAATATTGACATGATACGCTCACTCGTAGCTTCGATCTTTTTCTCGTAATACGAATCCACATCGATAAAATCAACGATCTTGTTTATCGTGTAAATTTCATCAACCATATCATTTAAATTTGTAAAGACATCAGTAGCAATCACTGGCGTTGCGTATGAGATGGATTTTACCTTCACATCAAGCAACGTCTTTATACAAATGAGTGCCGTCATACCAGTCTCGCACCCCTCATCGATTAGTAAAATATTTTTATCTTTTAGCTCTCCTATCAAATTTCCTTTTCGGTATTTATAAACGTTTTTTAAAATTTTTTCTTCATATTTTCTATGTGCTTCGCCGTAAATATAGTCATAGCTTATATTAAAAGCTTTTATAAGTTTATCATTTAACACTATATCTTCTGTTTCGCTAACTATTGCAACATCACATTCGCTATTATTTGGCGCAGGTATTGGCTCGCTAAAGAGCATCTCGTAGCTTAAATTTAAACTTCTACAAACTGCATCTGTGAGTATAACTGACTCAAGCGACATACAAACAACTATCGTCTTTTTATCTACGAGCTCTTTTTTTGGCAAAATTTCAATTAGCTTGCTAGCTGCCTCTAATTGATCCTTAAATTTAGCCGTTATCATTTAGTTGGCACTCGATTTTGTGCTGCTTTGCGAAAAGTCATAGTGCAAACCGCCCATTGGATAGAAATTTATCGTGAAATAAATACCATTTTTTCTAGTTGATGCTGAGCCATTTATTGTTGTTGTTGGCTCTACATCTTGTTGATAAATTATCCCGTAATTCCAGCATTTTCTTTGATGAAGTACACCAACTCTCCAGCTTTTTGTGTAGCTTCGCTCAATATCATATTGCCAGCCGCCAATAAGGCTGTATTGATGAGGCAACTTTACTCCAAGACCACTTGTAAAATAGCTATCTTTTGTCGCACTATTTTTTATTTTGCTATCATTTTTCTTCATGGTGTGAAGCATATTTAGCCAAAATAAATCATTTGTGTATGAAAATCCGCTTTGTATCTTTTTAAGCTCTTTACTCTTGTGTGAATATTCAAGCTTATTATAAAGGCTTAAATTTTCAAATGGATATAGATAAATAGCATTTTTTAAATTCGAATATTCATCTTCTTTTGTGTAATATCCTTGAGAAATACTATGTTTTATAATCTTTCTACCATTAGAGTTAAAGAAATACTGCGTCAGATAACCAGAAATTTCTTCCTTACTCTGCTCTTGAGTCAAGAAATTTTCATACTCATTTAGATTTTTATCATAGATAAACTCATCATCTAAATTTCCTTTTCTATAGCCTGGCAGTAGATATTCAGCTCCAAAATTTAGAGTATGATAAAAGCTTTCATACGCTTTTGCAAGGTCAGTGTGAAGGGCAAATTTGTGGTAATTATTTACAAAATTTGTATGCTTATCTTCTCTTTTATCATCAAATGAATTTATCTTATTCTCGTAATTTATTCTTGATGCGTATAGATACTCGTAAAATGAAAAAGTTAAACTATCATCAAGCAGTGGCACATGCACTGAAGCTGGAAGCGTAAATTCATACTGAGTCGCTCTAACGCCTATCTTTCTATCGTATCTATGTGACTGAAGATCGAGTGAATATAAGATATTTGGCAAGACAATATCATCTGTAAATTTATGATACTGAAGCGATGGAAGCTCTTGAAGAGTGTCTTTGTTCTCATTTTTTGAGCCAATTTTTTCAGTGTCTATGTAGTATTTTGCATAAGCACCAAAATAATGATCGTCATTTGCGATGAAATAGTTAAATTTAGAAGTTACAAGCGAATCATAATCATCATCCCTGCCTTTTAAATTTAAATAATCTATATCATTTAGCTTCGTTGCATCTATCCAAATTCCCTCTTGCAAATCCGCTTCACTAAGGTATCTTATAAGCTTATCTCTTTCGTATTTTAGTCCAATGCCTTTATGTGTTTTATTTTTTAGTTCAGCCTTATTTGAGGTCTCTCCTTTTTGCTTGGCTTGGTAGCTGCTTTTATCAGTAAATGAGCCAAAGCTTATTTCTCCCCTTGAATCAGGCGACTCAGTAAATCTAAACGCACCATAAATTCCAGCACCTCTATTTGTTCTTATCTGCGGATCAAGCTCGAAGTCCCACTCATTATAAGGTGCAAAATAAATCGGCTGCTTGTAATAAAAACCTTCAGATTTTCCGTATCCAAGCTCAGGCGGCAAAAGACCTGTTCTTCTTGTGGTATCTGTTGAAAAACCAAAATATGGCAAATAAAAAACTGGCACATTAGCTATACGAAAGACTGGGTTAAAAAGATGTAAAAATTTGCTTTGTTTATTTAGCATAGCTGAGCTTGAAGTGATACTCCAGTCAGGGTCTTGGACATTACAGCTTGAAACCATCGCTTTTTTTACTCTATAGTACTCACTGTCAGAGCTGCTCTCATCGCTTCTCATCCACACTTCCATATCTTTATTCATCATAAAAAGCGATTCAAAAGCAGTGTCATTATTTTTTAAATTTAGCTTTGCATAGTTTGAGCGAGAGACTTCACTCTTGCCCTTCATCATGTTGACGTTACCAAAAAGCTCAATAACCGAATTATTTTGATCATAAACTGCACAATCAGCTGTCACAAGGTAGTCTTGAGAATATACAACGACGTTTTTATTGGCCGTGACGATGCCTTTATCTTGCTTTACATCATCAGCCAAAAGCTGCACATCTTGCACAGCTGCACTTAAATTTAAAATACAAACCGGAACTAAAAATAAAATTTTACGCATTTATCACCACTGTTTTTGCTATTTTGTCTTGCCAAGTCTGCCTAGCTGGATTTGCAAATGCCCATGCAAAACCAAGATAAAAACAAGCTTCACTAACCAACCTAAAAATCGCTCTTACCAAGCTTAAAATAAAATTTGGTCTATCTAAAATTTCTACATTAATGCACATCGTCTTTGTTAGCATTTGTCCAAGACTCGCACCATAATACCAAACAAAAAATGCATGATAAATAATCTTTAGTGCGACTATTTGCCAAAAGAAATTTAAAGTCAAATTTCTGGCTTCATCATAGCTCATAACCGACAAAAAGGCATCCCAGTAAATGATCAAAAACAAAAAAGAAACAATACATTCATCAATTGAGTAAGCTAGCACTCTTTTTGAAAAAGACGCTAGCGAAATTTCTTCTTTTTCAAGTTTTTCAACTATCTGCATACTCATTTTAATGCCTGCCAGGCAATATCTTTCCTATAATGTGTTCCGTCAAATTTTACATTTTCGCAAAGCTCATAAGCTCTATCACGTGCCTCTTTTATGCTCTTCGCAGTAGCCACGCAGACTAATACCCTGCCACCATCTGCATAAATTTCTCCGCCTTGCTCGCTAACACCAGCATAAGCGATGTGAGCATCTTTTACATCATTTAAAACTGAAATTTTAGCTTTTGGGCTGCTTTTATACGGATAGTCCTTACTAGCCATCACAACGCCAACTGCAAATTCATCTTTTAAGCTAATAGGCTTTAGCTCGCCCTTTGCAGCATTTAGTAAAATTTCGCTTAGATTTCCGTCAATTAATGGCATCAAGACCTCGCACTCAGGATCGCCAAATCTCACGTTAAACTCAAGCACATAAGGCTCATCTTTCACAATCATCAGTCCCACAAAAAGTACTCCACAAAACGGACTGCCCTCGTTTTTCATCCCTTTTAAAGTTGGCTTCACAACCTCTTCTTCAACCCTTTTTATCAGCTCTTTTGAAGCAAGCGGACTTGGAGCGTAAGCACCCATGCCACCAGTATTTGGACCCTCGTCGTTATCAAGCAGGCGTTTGTGGTCTTGTGCCACTGGCAAACTTACAAAATTTTCGCCGTCACAAATAGCAAAAAAGCTAAGCTCAAAGCCATCCAAAAACTCTTCAACTACCACAAATTTACCAGCCTCGCCAAAGCTAGCTCCACTTAGCATGTCACTAACTGCCTCTTTGGCCTCATCTTTAGAATTTGCGATTATAACGCCTTTTCCGGCACAAAGACCATCGGCCTTTACGACCATCGGCGCGCTTAAGGTATCAATAAATTTAAATGCTTTTTCTTTATCATCTGTATTTAAATATCTTGCGGTTTTTATGTTATTTCTAGCTAAAAAGTCCTTCATATAAGCCTTGCTAGCTTCAAGTCTAGCTGCTGCTTTGCTTGGTCCAAATATAAGCAAGCCCTCTTTTTTAAAGATATCCACTACGCCTTCACTAAGCGGCGCTTCAGGGCCTACGATAGTTAGGGCAATATCATTTTGCTTAGCAAATTTTGCAAGCTCATAAAAGTCTTTTATATTTAAATTCTCGCCAAGGCGTGAGGTCGCACCATTTCCTGGCGCAAAGTATAAATTTATATTTTTTTCGTTTTTTAGTTTTAGAGCAATGGCGTATTCGCGGCCGCCACTTCCTATTATGAGAATATTCATTTCATCTCCGTAAATTTAAAAACCCGAGTGGGCGTCGCATAGAAGAGTGGCCCATAAACAAAGCCAATCTTGCAAATAGATGGATACCAAACGGTTGCAACTTCTCGCCTTTTCAGACTCAAACGAAGCCACATCACAAGGCATCCATACCTTTTCGCTAACAAAAAAGTGTTGGACCCCGTAAAATGCTGACTCGCTTCACTCAGGCAATAAAATTATATAAATTCTTTGCTTAAAGTAATGTTTTGGCAAGCGCGATACAGGCGTTTATATCTTGACTTTGGCTCACTATTGGCTCGGTAAATTTTAGCTCTTTTGCAGTGACCTTTCCAATGCTTATCGCTTGATAGCTCTCATCCCAACCAAAATTATTAAGAAAATTTTTGACATTTAGTGGAGAAGCGAAGATCAAGATACTATTTTTTGGCGGTTTTAGCTCCATTTTGCAAGGATTTAAAATATTTTCATAGGCAACGATCGCCTTTATATTTACGCCGCCCTTTTGTAAAATTTCTAAGAAATTTGAAGCACTATCTTTACCTTTTAGATAAATAACCTTTTTACCTTTTAAAAGTGGCAAAATTTCTCTTGCGAAGTCATCTCCGTGAGCATTCTTTCCGGTATAAATTTCGCTAAATCCAAACTCTCTTGCGGCCGACGCACAACTATTTGCAATGGCAAAGACTGGCAAATTTATAGGCGAAATGCCATTAAATTTTAATGCATTAAAAGCATTTTTAGAAGTGGCTACCAGCACATCATAGTCGCTTAAATTTAATTCAAATTTTAAAAACTCGATCTTGCTAACACTTAAATTTATAACGCTCTCATTAGTCGTTTTTGTATTTGAAATAAGATAAATTTTACGCAACTCTTTTTAACCTTAAAAAAGACATCAAAGCAAGTAATGTGCAGGCTAAAATAACAATAGAAGTTGAATAAAATATATCGCCAAGCCCAACTAGCGGAGAGACGACGCCGCCTAAGAAAAATGGACAAAATCCAAGTATCGCTGAGGCTGAACCTGCGTATTCTCTGCCTTCGTTCATAGCTAGCGATGAAGCAGTTGGCAAGACAAATCCTGTAAAAAGAAGCAATAAGAAAAATGCGATGATAACGCCGATCACTTCAAATTTAAAGCAAAGCATAAAAGCAATAAAAACACTAGCAAACAAGGTACCAAAAAGCCCAGTTTTGAGCGCTTTTCTCTCATTTAAAAGGCTGGCAAGCCTTGCTCCTATAATAAGCCCCAAACCATTTGAAGCAAAGCAAAAGCTATAACTTACTGGACTTAGAGAATAAAATTCTTGAAAAATAAACGAAGATGACGCTATATAGGCAAACATCGCACCCATCGCAAATGTCTGAATGCTTACGAAAAGTATAAATTTTTTCTTTCTTAAAATTTTGCCAAAAACACTATAAGTCACTAGCAAAGGCATTTTTAAGCGATTTGACTGACTCAAGCTCTCTTTGAAATAAAAATTTGTAATAAAAAGTAAGATACCAATGATAGTAAGTGCCATAAAGATGCCGCGCCAGTCGGTAAATTTAAGCAGCAAACTACCGCCAATTGGTGAAAGTATCGGGGCTAGACCATTTACGACCATCATAAGGCTAAAAAATTTAGTCATTTCATGGCCCTTATAAAGATCACTAACAACAGCCCTTGAAATAACCAAGCTGCCTGCACTTGCAAGCCCTTGAATAATTCTCATAAAGATAAAAAACTGGATATTTTGCGAGAAAAATATAAAAATAGTGCTTATCGTATAGACGATGAGCGAGATGGTAAGGGGCAGTTTCCGGCCAAATTTATCACTTATTGGGCCAACTATGAGCTGACCTATGGCTAAGCCCGCCATTGATGTCGTGATCGTTAATTGTGTAGCTGTGACACTTGTTTTAAACCACTCAGTAATAGCCGGAAGTGCTGGCAAATAAAGATCTGTAACAAATGGTCCAAAGGCAGAGAGAGCACCTAAAAATAGTAACAAAAATAGCTTGGAATTTTCTTTTTTCATAGTTTTTCTTTAAATTTTAAAAGAGATTATATTATGACTTTGCTTTTTGGGTTATTAAGGGTAAATTTAACGTGATTTATAAAATATAAAAGCCCTAAAATTAGGGCTTAGTATTACATTTTGTCTTTAGTGACGATTAAGAGCATTTTAAATTTATCTTTTATCTTTAATCCGTGTGGTATTTTGCCTGGAAGGACGATGGTATCGCCTTTTTTGATATCAAAATGTTCATCACCAATAGTTAGCTTCATCTCGCCATCAAGTGCGATAAGTAGTGCATCACCTGGAGCTGCGTGAGTTGAGAGCTCTTGGTCTGTGTCAAAACTAAGTAATGACATTGAGCCGTTTTCGTTCTTTACGAGCGTTTTACTCACGATTTTGCCTTTTTCGTATTCGACTGCATCAACTAAGCTAAAAATAGCTGCCTTAGGTAAATGATCTATCATTAAATCCTCCTTAAAATCAATTGAAATATATTTCGTTGGTTTGTTAAAAACCAGCTTGCGCCACACTTTTTTCTCTATCAGGCAAGCTTGCTCATTGCCTATATGCATCTGCTTTTCACCGTAGTATAGGCTAGCACCGCCCTCCACAACCCATGCAAGGCTGTCGCAAAACAGCATCTCATGATCTAGCTCCTCGCCCGTATCAAATGCAAATACATCGACATGAGCGTTCTCGCAATCAAAAATTCTCTTACTAACAACACTTTTCGCGACGACTTTCGTATCGGCGTTTAGATTGTAAATTTGACTCATTTTATATCCTTTTTTGCAAAATTATAAAAGGTTAAGAGCTAAATTTCATTGACCAATGTTAATAAAAAGAGAAAAAATATCCTAATTAAAACTAATGTATATGAAGAAGTTCCCTTTACGGAAAATTCCATAAAGGAATTTGGCCACTCAATAATTACCATATCATATTTGTTTCTTTTATTCTATAACAGTATCTTTTTAGTTTCTATTTTTTGTTGTTTTTATACCTGTTCTTCGTAGTTTTTGAATTATTTAGTATCATATCAGTATCAAGAGTGATACTACAGTAACAAGCAAATTTTCCGACATAGCACCAACTATTTTTCTATAACACTTCTAAATTCTTTTGCTACTAAATAGTGAAATTTTGTTGCCTCCTCCCCTTATTCCTTGTCTTTTCTTAGCTTTCATTCTGTCGGTGAAATTCTAAATAAGTTAGCACTCAATTCTTTATCTTTGTAAAAAAACCTTTGATCTTATGTAACTTCATCAATGTATCCATGAAAGGTACTCTTATCCTCATTGTTCGTACTTCTAATAACCTGTTGCCTGCTTCTCGATAGCTGTTGCCAGCAGTCATAATGACACAGACTTGTCAGTTCACGAAGAACTGAATTCAAAAATTCGGTTTCTCTATTCATTTGCAATTAATTCATTTCCAGTTTTTCTATATAATCTTTTGCTTTGTCAACTATATCAGAAATTCTTGGATAACCATCTTCTTCAATTGCTATGCTCTCAAGAATATAATCAATAAGGACACCTTCACCCATTTTTCGCTTTACTTCCCCATAACCCCATTCAGAAAAATCAAATGTCTTTTGCAATATATAAGGTATAAGTACTCGCAAATAATCGAATATATCAAATTTATCATTTATGCTTGAATGAAAGAGTAAATCGAAATATTGAAAAGCAATATCATCCCTAATATAGGGCATAATTCTTAAGTTCTGCATACAATTAAATGTTGCTATCGCTCCCATGCAATGCTGAATTACCAAGATAAAAAATAGAGCAGATTCACTCATCGATTCCATGAGCGGAATATACTTTTTTTGAGTATTAAGAGCTTTTTTACATTTTTCTTCTATTGACAATTTACTATCTTCAATGGAATCAAGAACCAATCGTTCTTTTATCCAGCTGTATAAATGGTCATCTAACTCCTTGTATGAAGAATTATCATTCTTCATTTCCTCAATAGAACAATACCGCTTAGAAAAAAACGACAATAACATTTGTTCCGCAGCATTGACAAGTACCTTATGATATTCGTCGTTATCTGTAGTAGTTATTGTTTCTAATGGAATTACAAAAAAGTCTTCAGAATACTCACGTAAAAGCACAAGCATATCAGAAAAACAATCCTTTAAATATCTATTTGCTGTTTCAAAATTTATTTCACCATCTGTTCCATGATAAAAAGACGTCATTTTCATTAATGGATCATTTACTAACTTGCATCCTTTTACAATAATATACTCTTTGTGACCAGAATTTTTTATATCCAATCTTACAGCCCCCGATAAATATGTTACATTATCCTCTTTATCAATATTTGAAAAAAAATAGCGTATATAACGTTGCTGACGATACCAAAATAAGCGAACTTCTCCTATCAGTCTCTTAATATCTTCTTTTTCAAAACAATCTATTTTGTCTTCATATTTTTCAAGAACAGAAAGATATTCCTTCATTATTCTCTTTAAGGGTTTTATTTCGATCAACCTAATTTCTCTCTCCTGAACTTACTCAACATAATAAAAATCCGGAAGTTCAATATACCCTGAAATAAGTTCAAATAATTTCCTCATAATCATATCACAATCATCTTGTACGCTTTTTAATTTCTGTTCGGCATAATAATCAGGAACAGTATGGTAATTATGGGCTGGATTGTCACATATAAGCATTGAAGTTTCTCTTATTGCTCCCCAAAAACCGTGAGTGAAATTTGTTCCATATTCGTAGTAAATTTCATACAACATTTGTTCATCACACAAAGCGAATTTTTTGTTTATCTGAGTTTTGTCAAAATATCCAAAACTGGCATCAACAAATGCTTCGTCCATATCCTCATTAACAAGAAGTTCCATGATTCTTTGATGAAACTGCGCATCATCAGAAACAGAATATTTTCCTTCCCTCATCTTGGCCATAACAAGCTTGTACTTTCCAAGTCCATAAGCCTTAAACCTATTATACACATCAGGAATTTCTTTTTCTTGCAACATAATATATTTCAAATTTATATAACTTTCCACCATAGTTCTAAAAAGTATCCTTCCGCTTATGTTGTTCTCAAGCTTTTTTTCTGATATTTCTCTATAAATTTTATAAATATAGCAAGTAAGCCCCATTATAACCGCATACTTTTCATCCATCTTTTTGTCATCATTAGTCGCAGCAATATAATCAATAACTTTTGTTATCTTATCAAAGAATTTCATTTTTTCACTTCCGTCCCACAGTATTATTAATGGATTACATTCAGATACTTCTCCCAATCTTCCCCATATCAGTTTTGAAAATTCTTTACTACTATCAATAATACATAACCCTTGAAATGTTGACCTTATTACAGGTCTATACGTCTTCATTATCTCATCAGAATGATCATATTTGTAATAAGCAGTCAATGCCTGTGGCAATAGGTCTAATTCACTTGAAATATGTAATCTCCCACTCTTTACATAGAACCAATCCAAGGCGAAACATATATCTGTTGTAAGCTCATCATGAAATTTACTACATTCTTTAATTATTGTAAAAAGTTCAGAAATGCTCTCATCAATATTTATCGAATAATCAAAAAAGAAATTATAAAAGACATCATCTATATCTGGTGTCACAACAATTGTAAATGAAGCCAATACATCACGATCCACATATTTTAAGACGATAGACCAAAAACGCTCTCTTTTTTCTCGCTCTAAGTCAAGTATTTTCGAAAACTGAGGAACACATATCGACCATGAGTTTAATTCATCAATAATATGATAAACTCTCTCTAAGCCTCCTTTTCTCCCGTATTTATGAATAATTAGCCCAATCCATAAAAATTCTGGAAGCCAATTCTGAGACCAGCTCGATAAACTTAACGCAGATCCAAGCCCTTCTGGATCGGTATAAGGAGTATATAGTGTATCACCTTTTTTTATATGTTTTGATAGTTCGATTCTATCCATCAAAATGACTCCTCTAAATGTAATAACGAATATATCTATTTCTCTTCTTCGAACATTAAAGAAAACCTTATCTTCTATTTTAATTATCTGTGCAAGTTCAGACATCATACATTTCTAATAAATTCTATTGATATATTTATTTATTGAATAATACAATAGGAAAACTTTATCTACAAAAGCACATCCTTTCATTAAATGACCTTTGTCTTTCTTATAAAAGATACTCTTATCCAAGTTTATCATTCTGTATAAATAACACTACTGTACTTGTGCAAAATATTACCATCACTTAATCCGGCTCTTCATATAGGACCTACTGCCTTTTGCAAAATAAGTATTCATAAAGTTTTCGTTTACTCCTATTCCCATAACTTCGCATTTTTATACGTGTTTTTTAGGGAAAATACTTCGAGTCTGTCATATTCCATGTTTTATTTTGTTTATACTAGAGTCTCGAATATTTTTTGAACCAGATCTACTCGAAGATATCGTACCAATGTCTATTGAGTTAAAATCTAATCTTTCCATCAGTTCCATGTATTTGTCTTTATACTTCCTAATTAGATCTTCATCTATATACAAGCCCTCGTCATTCATGTTATTATCAACAGCCGATTCTTGTCATTCCAACTTCCAACTCTTTATCTAAATTATACAAATACCTAAAAATCTCTAATGATGCCATAAAGCCAACGGTTTTAAAAAATAATAGTCTCTTCACTAAATTATTTTTTAAGAGTTTCTATCCAAGCATATTTGCTTCTATTACTCCAACTCGATATGTCCATTAATATCGTTTTGTATAAATGACATAAAATCAATGTTTTTGTCATTGGATTTAGCCTTATTATCTAGTTTATTTCTGTTTATCTGATTTTTTGCAAACATATTGCAAGTATGAAACAGATTAAAAAACAAATACGTTATATTCTGGTAAAAAGCTATTCAACTCTTTTATCATTAGTTGAAATAAAGTTTCTCATCATTTCTATCGAATACTTTAACTCTGAAAGATTAAATCTTCTGTTATTTTCATTTTCTGGATGATGTATTTGATGCCTTATATATTCTGTTAAAGTCAGTTTTTGGGTAGCTATCGACCCATCTTTTTTCAACTTTTTATAATCAATCTCCTGTTTATCAGATTTATAGTTGTTAAGCCAACCCTGCAACTCAATAAATCCATATAATTCATTGTGATACTCTTCTGTTATCTCTCCAAAAGCCATGTAATTTACTTCGTTTAGCGATGGATAATGTAATTGTCCAGGAGCAACATTTTGGACTTCTTTTTTTTGTTCTCCATCTTTAAGCAATCTTAAATTTGAAAAATCCAGTCTTTTTACAATATTAGGACTATGTGTCGTTAACAATATCTGAGTTTTTGGCAATTTCGCTAATTTTTTCAAAGAATCAATTAACTTATACTGATTATTTGTATGTTGAGAGGTTTCTGGCTCCTCTATTGCATATATAATATTTGCATTTTCGCTATTCTCTGCTCTTCTTTCAGCCTCTGCTCTAAAAAAGTTCAACAATATCAAACGTCTTACTCCACTTCCTCTTTTATTTATAGGAATATTCTCATCTCCAGATATTGAAACATTTTTGAAAACATCTTGCCACTTTAGATTCTTTGCTGCAGGAATAACCGGATTTAAAGTATTTGCAATTTCCGAATCCATTTCTCTTATTTTTTCTAAGGTTCTATTAGATACTTCTTCTATTTTTTTTCTAACTACTTCTGCTATTTCAGCAAGACTATTTTGTAAACTTTCTTCACTAATAATTTGTTTTACTGCTTCCTTTAATGGATCCTGTATTTCATTATCTGAGTCACTATTTTTTCGATCTGATTGAAAAAGTGAATATACTGGTAAATATATAGATATTTTATCCCAAATTTTTTTTGCATCTTCTTTTGTGACATCAAGTTCAATTTCATCCAATTGCAGATCATTTGAATACTTTGCCCATATTACTTTTCTCATTATTGAGTTAACACTCAAATCACTACACTCTATATTTTCTTCTTTAATTATTTTTTTTAAATCTGAGTTTTTCTTTAATAGTAAATCTTCACAACTTTTATTTGTTGGATGGCTCGCTTTTATATATACTTTTGCTGCTCCACCATTTTGAAACTTTTTTACTATCTCCAATTCTTTATTCTCATTCAAAAGATATTCGTCCATAAGTGATGTTTCAACAGATGAATCTATTACCACCTTGCCTGGTAGATCGCAAAAGCATATGCTTATTACTGTTTCATATTCTCCATTTTTTGATTTAGCTATATTTACATCTGTTTTATCAATTTTTATAACACCTTTACCATCATTGAAAAAGATATCCAACGCCTCTAAAATTGTTGATTTACCAACATCATTTTTCCCTACTATAACAGTTAAATCGTCAAAATTCACTATTATTTCGTCTGAGTAACCTCTAAAGTTTTTAATTTTCATTGATTTTATTTTCATATTATCTCCTTCTCTAAACAATTAAATTAAACCCTATATTCTTCTGTAAATTCTCTTACCAACCCATCATGCCATTCTTGCATATCCATTTCTAATGGCATTTTGTAATACTTATCAAAAACTTCATACAGATATTTATACTTAACCCTATTTTCTATTATTTACTTAAGTGCACTTGTATCCATTGAAATAATCTTCATTCCTGTAATGGTCTCTTCATCTCTTGTATAGGGAATTATTTTTCTATATCTGAAATCAGAAACGACATTCTTATCCAGATAAGTACTTACAAACAAACTGTAAATCAAATGGATTATTAAATCTGATTCTATAATCTCCTAAATGTCTTGAAACAGGCTCCATTTCAACTCTTCTCTGATTATTTCCATCTGCAAGATTTATTTTAACAATAATATTAGCTTCTAATGATAACTTATTATATTAAAAGTATTTTATCATCTTTCGCTAATTTTGTATCGTATAATTTTTAAAGTATATTGTTGGATGAATAGTCGTATGCAAATCCAATCTTTCTAAATAGTTCTTGTATAATTTAAAGAATCAAAAACCATATCTTGTATGCTATGGTTTTTGTATTCGCCTATAAAACTACTACGAGTTATTGTTTAATATGTTCTTTTTAAAATCCTTATCCATTTTGTAACCGCTTCTCATTTCCAAAGACTACAAATTTTTATTTTAAGCTATCTTCTAATAAAAAACTATTTTACTCCCACTCTATCGTTGCAGGTGGCTTGCTTGAGATGTCGTAAACTACGCGGTTTATTCCATTTACTTCGTTTATAATGCGGCGGCTTACATTTTCAAGCAGATCATAAGGTAACCTTGAAAAGCTTGCGGTCATACCATCGCTTGCATCGACCACACGTACGCAAACTGCATTTTCATAGGTGCGGTTATCACCCATTACGCCAACAGAATTTACATTTAAAAGCACGCAGAACGCCTGCCAAGTTTTGTTGTACCAGCCAGTGCTCTTTAGCTCATCTCGCAAGATCACATCAGCTTTGCGAAGTAGTTCTAGACTTGGTTTGTTTACTTCACCCATGATGCGGATAGCAAGGCCCGGTCCTGGGAAAGGATGACGGAATACTAAATCGCGACTTAGTCCAAGCTCAAGACCTAGCTTTCTAACCTCATCTTTAAAAATTTCTCTTAGCGGCTCTATTAGCTCAAATGTCATCCAATCAGGCAAACCTCCAACGTTGTGGTGGCTCTTTATCGTCTTGCTTGAGCCAACTACGGAGCTTTCGATGATATCAGTATAAAGAGTGCCTTGAGCTAAAAATTTCACATCGCCGTGCTTCTTAGCCTCTTTTTCAAAAATTTCTATAAATGTCTCACCTATGATCTTGCGTTTTTTCTCAGGATCTACTACACCAGCTAAGCGGCTAAGAAAGATCTCGCTTGCGTCTATGCTAACTAGCTCAACGCCAAGCTTTGTCCTAAATGTAGCTTCAACTTGCTCTCTTTCGTTTGTTCTAAGAAGTCCGTTATCAACAAAGACAAGGATCAAATTTTCAGGCACAGCAGCTGCTAAAAGCGCCGCAGTCACGGAGCTATCCACGCCACCGCTAACTGCACAAAGTACCTTGTGAGTGCCTACTGTTTTTCTTATCTCTTCTATCTTGTTTTTAGCAAAGCTTCCCATGTTCCATGTGCTCTCGCAACCGCAGATATATTTAGCAAAATTCTTTAAAATTTGCGTGCCATACTCGCTGTGTTGCACCTCTGCGTGAAACTGGATCGCATAAAATTTACGTTTATCATCGCCAAAAGCACAATAAGGCGAATTCTCACTAACAGCGATCACCTCAAAGCCCTCTGGCAAGTCCTTTACATAGTCACTATGACTCATCCATACGATTTGTTTTGAAGGTGTATCTTTAAATAGCTCATGCTCTTTAATAACGTTAAGCTCAGCCTTGCCATACTCTTTTTGATCAGCTGCTAAAACCTCAGCCCCATGCGTGTGAGCAAGTAGTTGCATGCCGTAGCAAACGCCAAGTATAGGGATATTTAGCTCAAATACGCCGTTATCGCAAAAATAAGCATCTTTAGCATAAACACTAGCTGGACCGCCACTTAAAATGATACCTTTTGGCTCTTTCGCCTTTATCTCACTAAGCTTTGCATTAAATGGCAAAATTTCAGTGTAGACGCCCTCTTCTCTTAGCCTTCTAGCTATTAGCTGAGTGTATTGCGAACCAAAATCCAAAACTATAATCGTATTGTTCATTTATAACCTTTTAAAAATAGATATGAAAAATTTCAAACTGCACATACCAAACAATGATCGATACGATATATCCTAGAACCACCATCCAAGCGTATTTCATATGTGCACCAAAGGTATAAATTCCTTTTAATTTACCCATTACTCCAACACCAGCTGCTGAACCAAAGCTGATCATCGAACCACCGATACCAGCAGTTAGTGTTACTAGTAGCCACTGACTCATTGCCTCGCCTGCATCAGCTCCCATTGCTGGATTTGCTTTTAAAACAGCTGACATAACAGGGACATTATCAACGATTGCTGAAAGGAAACCAACGCCAATATTTACAGCAGTTGAGCCAAATTTATCATAAAGTGATACAGCGTAATTTAAAAATCCAGCAAAATGAAGAGCGCCAACTGCAGCTAAAATTCCGAAGAAGAAAAATAGTGTGTTGTTTTCGATCTTTGACATATAGTGAAATACATGCATTGGCTCTTCATTTTTATGAGCTTTTTTGAAATAGTATGTATAGAGGCTAAGTAGCGAGAAGCCAAACATCATTCCCCACATCGCTGGTAAGTGAAAAAGCTGGTGCATCATAACAGCACAAAAGATAGTAAATGCGCCTATAAAAATAACCGCTTTACCGCCTTTTTTCATAACCACTTTTGGCTCATTTGCTACGTCAAAATGCGGTGCAGTACTTGGCACCACGCGAGAAAGTAAAAATGCCGTTACAAACCAACCTACGATAGATGCTGGAAAAAGTGCGAAAAAGTCGACAAATGGTGCTTTTCCAGCAGCCCAAGCCATAAGCGTAGTGATATCGCCAAATGGACTCCATGCTCCACCTGCATTTGCTGCAACGACGATGTTTATCGCACCAGCAACTAAGAAATTTGTATTATTTCTATCTATTGTTAGAAGAACGGTTGAAAGAATAAGCGCTGTTGTTAGGTTATCAGCTACTGGGCTTATAAAAAATGCCAAAATACCAGTTAGCCAAAACAGCTTTCTATAAGTATAGCCTTTTGATACGAGATTATATTTAAGTGCGTTAAATACGTCTCTTTCTATAAGTGCTTCGATAAATGTCATCGCCACCATCAAGAAAAATACTATCTGAGCGATCTCTAAAATCAGGTGATTTACCTCATGTTCAAGCGAATGCACATCCATGCCATTTATAAGCATATAAACACCGATAAGTAGAAACATAAACGTACCGATAAAAATAGCAGGTTTTGCCTTATCAATGTGGAAATTTTCTTCTGCTGCTATGAAAAAATATCCAACAACAAAAATTATAAGCGATAAAATTCCTGCCCATGTAGTAGTTAAGTCAATAGCTGCGGTTTCTCCATCAGCACCAAAAGCCATCGCGAAAAACAAGCCTAGAAGTCCAAAAAACCTCATTATACTCTCCTTGTAGAATAAAAAATCTTGGTATATTACTTAAATGAGCCTAAAAATTAGGTTAGTTAAAATTATTAAGCTTACATTACATTTTTATTTAAATACGAAAATTTTACTAGATTTTGTTTATCTTGTCAGTTTTCTTTTCTTTTACGGGAGCATTTCCATAAAATGGATCATCCTTGTAACCACAACCACTAAATGCAAAAA
>NZ_PIRR01000020.1:0-38398 GCF_003048555.1 Campylobacter concisus
AATACAAACTAATGAAATTTTTAGTCTAAAAGTTACTGAATTAAAAAACAAAATTTTGACAAAAGGATAAAATACAATATGAAATTTGTGAATAAATGTGAAAAAGAAAATATAATTTTTCACATTTCAAATAGCTGTATTTCGATGTTTAAAAGTACTTTTCACTTTTTAACATCACCTACTAAAACAAAAAAATTAAATTTAAAAATAGAAGGAAGTTTTTAATGAAGGTTTTAATAAACAAAAATATGCTTGAAAGCATAGTAACAAATACAAATCCATATCTTGAAAAAAGAGATCTTAGTGCTATAACTTCTCACATTTATATCTCAGCAAAAGATGGTGTTTTAAACATAAAAGCAACTGATCATGAAATAGGTTTAGCATACAAGCTAAGTAATGTAAAAATCGTTGATGAAGGTTACGCAACTGCAAATGGCAAAAAACTACTTGACATTATAAAAAGTCTAAAAGATGAAGAAGTAATGTTAGAAACTGTAAATAACTATCTTTACATAAAACAAAAAAACTCAAAATATAAACTTCCAATGTATAAATTTGAAGATTTTCCTGAATTTCCAACGATTGAAGGTAAATCAAAATTTGACGTTGACGCTGTCATGTTAGGAAGAAGTTTAAAGAAAATTTTACCAAGTATTGATAGTAATAACCCAAAATTTGAACTAAATGGTGCTTTCCTTGATATTAAACAAGACTTTATAAATATCGTTGGTACTGATACAAGAAGACTTAGTGTATTTAGATTTCAAACACCAACAGAAAAAGAATTTTCACTAATAATCCCTAAAAAAGCTATCAATGAAATACAAAAACTATTTTTTGACAAGATAGAAATTTACTATGATGAAAATATTTTAATAGCTCAAAGTCAAAATTTTGAATTTTTCACAAAACTTATAAATGGCAAATTTCCAGATTACGAGCGTGTAATACCAAAAGAGGTAAGAAAAAGACTTCAATTAAGTAGAGATAAGATGATAGAGGGTATAAAAACTATCTCAATGCTAAGTGATACAATGAAAATATCTTTTGCTAAAGATAATATAACATTTGAAAGTGTTATAGAAGATAATTCTGAAGCAAAAACTACGATAGATTATCAAACTGGTTTAGAGCTTGGAGATGAATTTTTCATAGGTATAAAAAATAGATATCTACTTGACTTTTTAAGTAGCATCGAGGATGAAAATTTTGAGCTTGGATTTAATGAAAGCTCACTAGCATTTGTTGTAAATTCAAAAGAATTAACAACAGTAATAATGCCGATAAATTTATAAGATAAGGCAAGATTATGGAAAATAATTACGGCGCAGAAAATATCAAAGTACTAAAAGGTCTTGAGGCGGTCAGGAAACGCCCGGGCATGTATATAGGCGATACTAACATAAGCGGTCTTCACCATATGATCTACGAAGTTGTTGATAACTCTATTGATGAGGCGATGGCAGGATACTGCGATACGATAGACGTTGAGCTTACACGAGAAGGCTCAGCGATCATTAGTGATAATGGCCGTGGTATCCCAGTGGATATGCACCCGACTGAGAAAATTTCAGCTGCGACTGTTGTTCTAACTGTGCTTCACGCTGGTGGTAAATTTGACAAGGACACTTATAAGGTCTCTGGCGGTCTTCACGGCGTTGGTGTATCTGTAGTAAATGCCCTTTCTAAAAAGTTAGTTGTAAATATCAAACGTGATGGTAAGCTTCATAGACAAGAATTTGCAAAAGGTATCCCACAAAGCGATCTTGAAGTCATAAAAACTACAAACCGCACAGGCACTCAAGTCGAGTTTTGGCCAGATGATAGCATATTTGAAGTTACTGAATTTGATGATGAAATTTTAGTAAAAAGATTTCGCGAGCTAGCATATTTAAACCCAAAGATAACTATAAATTTTAAAGATCAAAGAAATGGCAGAAGCGAGAGCTTTCATTTTGAGGGCGGACTTGAGAGCTTTGTAACTGATATGAACAAGGCAAATGCTGTTAGCAAAGCAGTATCATTTAGCGGTGGTGAAGATGACGTTATGGTTGATTTTGCCTTGCTTTACAACGACACTTACAGTGAAAATTTACTAAGCTTTGTAAATAATATCAAAACTCCAGATGGCGGTACGCACGAAGCTGGATTTAGAGCGGGCCTTACAAGAGTTATCACAAACTACGTTCAAGCAAACGCTGCTGCACGTGAAAAAGATACAAAGATAACTGGCGAAGATATCCGCGAGGGATTAATCGCAGTTGTAAGTGTAAAGGTGCCAGAGCCGCAGTTTGAGGGACAAACAAAGGGCAAACTAGGCTCAAGCTACGTAAAACCTATCGTTCAAAAGATGGTTTTTGACGTGCTTACAAAGTATTTTGAAGAAAATCCTATCGAAGCAAGAGCGATAATGGATAAAGCTCTAATGGCAGCTCGTGGTCGCGAGGCCGCTAAAAAAGCTAGGGATCTAACTCGCAAAAAAGAGAGCATGAGCGTAGGTACGCTCCCTGGCAAACTAGCTGATTGCCAGAGCAAAGATCCAGTAATTAGCGAGCTATACCTAGTGGAGGGCGACTCTGCGGGCGGTTCAGCAAAGCAGGGGCGTGATAGAGTTTTTCAAGCGATATTGCCGCTTAAGGGTAAAATTCTAAACGTTGAAAAGGCAAGACTAGATAAAATTTTAAAATCTGATGAGATAAAAAATATGATAACAGCGCTAGGTTGCGGCATTGGAGATGAATTTGACGCTGAAAAGCTTAGATATCATAAGATCATCATAATGACCGACGCCGACGTCGATGGTAGCCACATCCAAACGCTACTTTTAACCTTCTTCTTTAGATTTTTAAATAAAGTTGTAGAAAATGGCCACATCTACCTAGCTCAGCCGCCACTTTACCGCTATAAAAAAGGTAAGAAAGAAATTTATCTAAAAGATGAAAAGGCGTTAAACGAATTTCTTATCGAAACTGGTATCGAGGGCGTTGATATAGAGGGCATTGGTAGTGCTGATTTGATTGATTTCTTAAAGATCGTTGCAGCTTATAGAAGTGTCTTAAAAGAGCTTGAAAAACGCTTTAACGTCCTTTCAGCGATCCGCTATATGATAGAAAATCCAGACATCGTCTCAAAAAGCTACAATGAAATTTTTGAAATTTTAAGAGACTTCTTAAAAGCTGAGGGTCACAACATCCTAAACCACTACGTTAGTGAAGATGAGATTAGAATTTATGTACAAACTGAAAGCGGCCTAGAAGAGCTTGTGGTAAATGAAAATTTATTTACAAATCCACTTTACGAAGAGGCGCTTTACATCAGCCAAAAGATAAAAGAGCGCGGCCTAGACTTGCATAGTGACGTTATAGACGTGCTTGATGAAGTAGAGAAAAATGCGAAAAAAGGTGCATATATCCAGCGCTATAAAGGTCTTGGTGAGATGAACCCTGAACAGCTTTGGGAGACTACGATGAACCCTGAGAACAGAAGACTTTTAAAGATCGATATAAACGACGCTATAAGTGCTTCTGACACGTTTAATCTCTTTATGGGCGATGAGGTAGAGCCAAGAAGAAACTACATCCAAGACCACGCAAAAGACGTTAAACACTTAGATATTTAAAAGAAAAAGGATAAAAAATGAGCGAAGAGATGAAATATGGTGAGAAAATTTTGAAAGAATTTGACGTAGAGAGTGACCTTGAGGTCTGGGAAAATAAGCAAACAAGGGACTATCTCATAAAGATTACTCTGCCTGAGTTTTGCTGCCTTTGCCCTCGCTCTGGTTATCCTGACTTTGCGACTATATATCTTGAGTACATCCCAAACAAGCTAGTTGTCGAGCTAAAAGCGATAAAGCTTTATATAAATAGCTTTATGAACCGAAATATCAGTCACGAAGATAGTATAAATGAAATTTACTCTGTTTTAGAAAAAAAACTTGAGCCTAAATTTATGAAGATAGTTGGTGACTTTAATCCACGTGGAAATGTCCACACAGTTATCGAGATCAGCTCTGATCTAGTCGTAAAAAAGCCAGCTGAGGAGAAAGAATTTACTCCAAGAACTAAAGAGAGAAGCTTTAGTGACAAGCCACGCGAGAGACGTAGCACAAGTGATCGCGCTAGTAGCAGGGGCAGTAGAGATGATAAATTTAAAAAAGATGACAAACCAAGAAGAAGCTCAAACAAAGAGGGCTTTAGAAAGATAAGCTATGCCGATGATAAGAAGCCAAAAGTAGTCAAAAAGGATAAATAATGATAAGTGCTAAGCTTATAGAACATATCTTTAAAGCAGCATCTATATCACGTTGGAACGACTATCCAAAGATGACAAATTTAGTCGAGCTTGATAAGCAGGCTCATAAATTTATCATCGCTTATTTCATAGCAAAACAAGAACAAGACGCCGATATGAACTATATCATTGAGGCTGGAATTTTTGAGTTTTTAAGTAGGGTCGTAGTCACAGACATACGTCCAGACGTCTTTCACCACATCCAAAAGACAAAAAAAGAGCAGATAAATAGCTGGGTCTTAAGTAATCTTGATAGCCTTATTTCAGATATTGAAAATGGCGAGTTTTTAGAGAGATTTAAAAGTTATTTTAAAAGTGATAGAAAGCATGAAAAAGAACGCCTCATCCTAAAAGCAGCTAGCTATCTTGCTACTAGGTGGGAATTTTCTATCGTATATCAAACGAGCCAGTTTTTAAGCGATATCGACGAGCTTAAAGCTAAGGTTGAGGAGGAGATGGAGGACTATTACGAGTTAATTGGCGTTAGAAAGATCGCTATGAATCAAAAATTAGCCCGCCTTGTTGATCTAAGTGGCAGGCTAAGGTTTCAAAAGCGCTGGGCACAAACGCCTCGTATCCCTGAAACTGCGGTCTTAGGGCATATGCTAGTAGTTGCGATACTTAGCTATTTTTATGCACTAAAAGCAAAAGCTTGCAAAAAACGCCTAGAAAATAACTTCTTTTGCGCGCTATTTCACGACCTACCAGAGAGTCTTACAAGGGACATCATAAGCCCTGTAAAATACGGTGTAAAAGGGCTAAATGAAATCATCAGCGAGTATGAGATGAGGCTTATTGATGAGAGGATTTTGCCATTTGTGCCAGAAAAGATCAAAGATGAGTTTAGCTACATCCTTGGCATCAGAAAAGATGGTGAAAAATTTATAAAAGATGAGTTTGAAAATAGAACTTACGAGCGTAAAATCATCTGCCACGAAGGAACGATGGAGAACGTAAATGATGATAAATTTAACCCAATCGATGGCAAAGCACTAAAATACTGCGACAAGCTATCAGCCTACATAGAAGCTGGAATTTCTATAAGCTATGGCGTCAAGTCAAAAGAGCTAACTGACGGTTTTAATAATATGTATAAATTTTTTAGTGAAAAACCTAAGATCGACGGAGTGGATTTTTTAGAAATTTGCGATGATTTTAATGAGCATTTTGGTTTAGAAAGACCCCCTCTCAGATAACTGCGGCACACACTTAATACAAGTGCTCTGCTGTGTTCCCACCCTGAAGCGGTGCTCATAAAAAGCATTGCACAGGTCTAAGAAGGAGCTTCGCAATCATACAAAAACTATACTTAAATTTTGTTTTATAGTTACATTTTTAAAAATTTAGCTTTAAAAGTATATAATCAGCCCAAATTTCATAAAAAGTAGAGTAATGTCTGGAAAGTTTAAACTTCGTTTTTTATCAGCTTTTAGAGATTTTTTTATCTATCATCACAAATCTTTAGAGTTTCGTGCAAAAATTTTTGCCGCTATGATCTCTGCTAAATTTGACCCAGACGAAGATGATTTTTTTGTTTTAAATGACATTACAAATGAAATTTATGAAAATGACCAAACTAGAAAAGACTTTTTGATCCAAACTGTTAAAGAGTATGTAGCAAGAGTTAAAAGAAACGATAGGATCACACTTGATGCACTACTTTTAAGCATTGATAAAGACCTAAAAGATCACAAAAGATACTCCAAAAAGATAGATTTTTCTCACCTTCGTCGCTTGATGAGTGGTTGCGAGGAAGAAATTTTAGTTCAGCAAAGAGTTTATGAGTTTTTAATAAACGAAGTTAAACTCTATTCTTAAGATTATCATTCATTTTAAATTTTTAATCATCAACTAGCATAAAAATTATTTCTTCATCTGAATAGCAGTTTGGATCATCTCATCACTTGTTGTGATACTTTTTGCACTAGCCTCATAAGCCTTTTGCGTGACTATAACCTCACTTAGCGCTTGACCAAGATCGACATTACTCATTTCAAGTTTATTTGCAAGGATTTGTGAGCCATAAATAGTCTCACCAGCTTTATTTTTATAAAAAAATGCCTCACCTGAATTTGGAGTTGCTTCATAGAGATTATCGCCCACTTTTGATACGCCTTGCTCATTTTGGAAGTGAAATAGAGCTATTTTTGCAACTATAAATGAGCGAGAATTGTCAAAATTTGCCATGATATTTCCACGATCATCGACGCTATATTTTGAGAGATTTCCTTCGGCGTAGCCATCTGCTTTTATGACAAAGTCTTTTTTTGAATTAGCCGAGCTTGTTATGCCATTATAGACATTTGCATCTCCATCGCCAAGAAAATTTAAAGCCACGTTTCCAACGCTTGTTAATGTATTTGTAACAAGCCTGCCGCTACCATCAAAAGTAAGTGTTCCCATAGCTGTATTTTGTACAACACCATTAGCATCAGTTATCGTAGCTGTGGCATTCCAGATAGTTTGATTGCCACCTTGAGGAATTTGCTTTGTAAAATTTATAGTTACTAAGCTCTTTGTGCCATCGCTGTTATATATCTCTGAGCTTAGTTTTTCTTTATTAGCTACTTCAACTAGTGATGTAACTTCGGCTTTTACATCTAAGCTAGCAAAATTCATAAATTTTAGGCTTTTATTGTTTATATGCCAGCTGCCATCGCTCTCTAGTGTGGTTGAAAACTCACTAAATTTACCATCACCGTCTTTTACTTTTACTACCACGCTGTCACCTGCTTTTGCACCAAAGTTCGTCTGACTTAGTGGGATTTGTCCATTTAGCGAGATAGTTTTGTTTGTATTATCGAGTGTATAATTAAAATTTGCCGCATCAATGGCTGTTGTTTGCTTATCTGTTATAAGGCTTGAGTCTAGGTTGCCTTTTAAATTTATATTTTTTGTTTGCTTGGCTGGCATATATAAAAAATGAGGTAAATTTATACCTTTTTGTGAGCCAGTATCGCCTAGTTTTAGATCTTCTTCTTTTGCAGTAAATGCCTGCGTGGTACCTTTTGTTTGACCATATTTTCTAAGAGCATTAGCACTTGGGGTGACTGGAGTAAAACTTGTTAACGTACCAAGAAGCAAGTTGCCTTTATTATCTACTAAATTCCCAGCCCCATCTATATCGAAGCTACCTGTTCTTGTGTAGTAGTTTCTACCATTTTTATCAACGACACCAAAAAAGCCTTTACCGCCTATGGCTAGGTCAAAGTTATTATCAGTATTTTGAAAACTACCATTTGTCATCTTTAAAGCTGTCGTTTGTTTCGTAGCTCC
This sequence comes from Campylobacter concisus, assembly GCF_003048555.1. GTDB lineage: Bacteria > Campylobacterota > Campylobacteria > Campylobacterales > Campylobacteraceae > Campylobacter_A > Campylobacter_A concisus_AO. The sequence continues at coordinate 7,573 of NZ_PIRR01000020.1, forward strand.
AAGACCTACTTGATTGTTAGTTGGACCACTTCCAGCAGAAGCCATATGTTGATTGATTAAATTTTTAAACTCAGGGATTGAAGCTTTAAAACCTACGTTGTTGATATTTGAAATATTATTTGCCCAAACATCCATGCCAAAGCTTTGTGTTTTAATGCCACTAATTCCGTTGTAAAAACCTCTCATCATGGCTTTTATCCTTCGTAAAATTCAGATATTTTATCCATTGGGACATATTCACCTGCGATTTTTATCATGGCTTTACCATCTACAAATTTTACTGCTTCAACCGGATAGCTACCTACTTGAGTCTTGTATGAATTACCATCTTTTCCGGTGTAATTAACAGAGACTGTATATGCACCGTTTGGTAATTGTTTTCCAGAATCATCTTTACCATCCCAAGATATCCTGCGAACTCCTGATTTTAGATCTTTTATATCGATTGAACGAACGACTTCTCCATTTGCATTTTTAATTTCAAGCTTACCATTTGCAAGATCTGATTTAAAATAAAGTGCAAAATTTACAGTTTTTTGCTCATCTGTTAGTAAAACTGAGTTTGAACCAGTTGAGACCATTTTGCCAAGGGCTGAGATAGCGTAGGCATTTGCATTTGATTTTAACTGATTTACAAGCTCTTTCATAGCTGAGTTTGTATTTTGTTGCATCTCTAGTGAAGCTAGCTGGCTAGTTTGTGTGAGCATCTTTTCAGTATCCATAGGACTTGTTGGGTCTTGGTACTGAAGCTCTGTTAAAAGTAGCTTCATAAATGCATCTTTATCTAGCTGCGCATTTGGGTTAGTTCCTGTGCCAGCTGCTGCATCTTGCTTTGCTTTTGCCTTTTTCTCGGCGTTTTTTTGTTGTGTTGTTTGTGTAGTTATATCTGAAACTGAAGCCATGATCTCTCCTAAATATATCTTGGTATTACTAGCTCAAGCAAGCTTTGTTCCGCTTGAGTGTTTTCGCTCTCATCGCTTTGATTTGAGCTATATTTGTTTTTTGCTTGTTCTCTTTTGTCTTGTCTTTGGTTTTGATCTGAGAAATTCATCTCAAGCTCGGTAAACCCCATATTTACAAGGCTGTTTTTAAACTCGGCTTGATTTTGCAAAAAGAGATTCATTGTAGCCGTGGTTGAGTTAAAATTTACATGTAAGTTATTGCCGCGATTTACCATCGTGATCTCAACTTCGCCTAAATTTAGTGGATTAAGCGTTATGTTAAAACGAGTGATCGGAGCTTTGTAATTTTGCACCTGCTCTTTTAGTGTAGAAGAGAAGTTACTAAGCGTCTCTTTTATCTCAGCCTTTGTTTGAAGCTGGTGTTTGGCGCTACTAGCGATATCTTTTACCATTTGATTTAGTTCTGATTTATTATCGCTGTTAAATGTCTCCTCGCTTGGCTCAGGCTCGCTCATCTGCTCTCTTTCTGGGAAGAGTAGCGACTCAAGAGTTGGAGCTTTTTGTGCCTTTTGCTCGTGTAGATTTACCTTTACTTTTGGCTCTTTTGGTTGCTCCTCTGGCTCAACATCCACTATCTCATCATCAAGCTTTACTTCACTATCTAGCTTTTTAGGCTCTTCTTTTACTAAATTTTTAGTTTCATTAGTTGGATTTGCCACTACCTCTTTTAACAAAGTATCAAGCTTTACGACCTCTTTTGGCTCGTTTTTTATGATGGTTTGCTCGACCTCATTTTTTAGCTCTTTTAGGTAAAAAGGCTTCTCTTCGGTCTTTATCGGTGTGAAAAATTCTTTCTTGCCTAAATTTTTAAACATCTCGTTTAGTTTTGGTACATCTTCGTTTGAAATTTCTATATTTTCAAGGCCAAGGTCAAATTTCTTAGCAAGGTCGATAAGATCACTAACGCTTTTAACATTGCTAAGCTCTTCGACGTTTTGGGGCACACTTAAGAAATTTGCTATTTTGTCGCTGAAATTTGGAAATTTACTTACCTTTTCATTGCCATTTAGTATCTCTAAAACTTGCAAAAGCTGCATGAAATTTGCATTTTCATAAAGCTCGTTTTTTGTGTTTTCGTCCAAATTTTCTTCAAGTGCAGTTGAAATTTTTGCCGCACTTTCGCTTTGTGCTTTTTGCAGTGTCTCTTTTTGAGTAGTAACTGTTTTTACTATCTCTTTGACATCTTTTTCAGTGATTTTTTGGCCGCTATTTGCCTTACTCGCAGCTGCATCTAAAACCATCGATAAAAATTCGCCGTTATTTTGAGATTTTTTAGAAACAGAGGGCTTTTTACCTCCAGTAGGAGCCAGCAAATCTACGTTATTTTTCGCTGTATAAGCTTGCATTTAAACCTTTCAAATTTTTAAACTTAATGCCAAACATGCAAAATCTATTCCAAAAATTAATTTCTTGATATCAGCTTAAAATTTATAAAAATTTGGCTATAATCTGCCCCTATTTTAAAACTGACAAACGAAAAATAGCAAACTAATAAACGGAGAAAAATTTGGAAAAGATACGAAATATAGCCGTTATCGCACACGTCGACCACGGTAAAACAACAATGGTTGATGAGCTTTTGAAACAGTCAGGAACATTTAACGAGCATCAAAACCTTGGCGAGCGTGTAATGGATAGCAACGACATCGAAAGAGAACGTGGCATCACGATTCTTTCTAAAAATACCGCCATTCGCTACAAAGATACAAAGATCAACATCATTGACACCCCAGGCCACGCTGACTTTGGTGGTGAGGTTGAGCGCGTGTTAAAGATGGTTGATGGCGTTTTGCTACTTGTCGATGCGCAAGAAGGCGTTATGCCACAGACTAAATTTGTCGTTAAAAAGGCGCTCTCACTAGGACTTCGCCCAATCGTTGTTGTAAATAAGATAGATAAGCCAGCAGGCGATCCAGACCGTGTTATAAATGAAATTTTTGATCTTTTTGTTGCACTTGACGCAAACGACGAGCAGTTAGAATTTCCAGTCGTTTATGCCGCTGCTAAAAATGGTTACGCAAAGCTAAAACTAAGCGATGAAAACAAAGATATGCAGCCACTTTTTGAGACTATCCTGGCTCACGTACCAGCTCCAAGTGGTAGCGATGAAAACCCGCTTCAGCTTCAAGTATTTACTCTTGATTATGATAACTACGTCGGCAAGATCGGCATCGCGAGAATTTTTAACGGCAAGATATCTAAAAATCAAAATGTTATGCTTGCAAAGGCTGATGGCACAAAGACAACTGGTAGAATTTCAAAGTTAATTGGCTTTATGGGTCTTGAAAGAACCGATATTAACGAAGCTGGTACTGGCGACATCGTAGCGATCGCTGGCTTTGATGCGCTTGATGTTGGCGATAGCGTCGTTGATCCAAATAATCCTCATCCGCTTGATCCTCTCCACATCGAAGAGCCAACACTTAGCGTTGTATTTTCTGTAAATGACGGCCCACTTGCAGGCACTGAAGGTAAACACGTCACATCAAATAAGATTGATGAGCGCCTTGCAAATGAGATGAAGACAAATATCGCGATGAAGTACGAAAATATTGGCGAGGGCAAATTTAAAGTAAGTGGCCGTGGTGAGCTTCAAATTACTATTTTGGCTGAAAATATGCGCCGCGAAGGGTATGAATTTTTACTTGGCAGACCTGAGGTCATCGTAAAAGAGATAAACGGCGTAAAATGCGAGCCATACGAGCTTTTAGTGATCGACGCACCTGATGATACGACAGGCACAGTCATAGAAAAACTTGGCAAAAGAAAAGCGGAAATGGTCTCTATGAACCCAACAGGCGATGGCCAAACAAGGATCGAGTTTGAGATACCAGCGCGTGGGCTTATCGGCTTTAGAAGTCAGTTTTTGACTGATACAAAAGGCGAGGGCGTTATGAACCACAGCTTTTTGGAGTTTAGACCACTTAGCGGTACCGTCGAGCATAGAACAAATGGTGCTCTAGTTTCGATGGAAAACGGCGTAACGCTTGCTTATTCGCTATTTAACTTGCAAGATCGTGGTGTGCTTTTCCTTGATCCGCAAGCAAAAGTCTATGTGGGTATGATCATCGGCGAGCACAGCCGTCCAAACGACCTTGACGTAAATCCTATCAAGGGTAAAAACCTAACAAACGTGCGTGCTAGCGGTAGTGACGATGCGATCAAGCTTGTGCCACCTAGAAAGCTAAGCCTTGAGCGTGCACTAGAGTGGATAGAGGATGATGAGCTAGTTGAGGTTACACCTATAAATATCCGTGTTCGCAAGCGCTATTTAGATCCGACAGAGCGCAAAAGAAAAGCAAAACTCTAATCAAATTTTATAAATTTAGCCCCTTTGTAAAGGGGCTAATAATTAAACTCTAAAAACAGCAAATTAAATATTTAAATAAATTTCTCATACTTTTTTTGCATTATTTATTTAAGTTGGCTTTGTTCAAGACGAAATAGAGCCATTCTCTCTCATTTAAAATTTATCAATCTTAAAACCATTTATACTTTAAAATACCATACTTACTTTTCTATTTTTGCTTTTAATGTAATCAATACAAAAATGCTTAGTTTATGCTAGAATCTGCGAAATTTTAAAGGAAACCGATGAAAAAAACTAAAATTTATCTTCGCTCTCGCCGCAGCGTTTATTTTTAGCGGCTGCTACGAGACTACGCTACTTACTCGCGTGCCGATCTCCGCGCTTGTTTCGGACAAAGGCTCGGACGTTAAATCCACGATCGTACTAACGGATATAACGCCGCAGACGCACGAAACGAAGAAGGTAACGGACAACGTGCGGGTTTTCGTCCCGGACGCTAAATTTAAGGACTTCCCGACCGGAGAAACCGCCTATGAGATGAGCGTTAGCGTCGGCAAGGGCGAAAAGGGCGGCAAAAACTCGGATAAGCGCGCCGTGCGGATATATCTAAGCCAAGACGGCGACGTCTACGGCAAGCTTAGCAAAAACGTGCTCGAGCAGTACGCGGGCGCGGCGAAGCAGAAAATGGAGCCGACGCTAAAAGCGGTGATCAAATTTGAAAACGATACGAACGGCTTTTATGAGCTGGTCGTGGGCAACGAATTTAAGGCTAGCGACGAGGCGCAGACGGGCGGCGTTTATACCTTGGCACCGGGGCAGGTCACGGGGGCTATCTGGGCGGATAGCACGGCGATAAATGCGGCGATCGCGGGCAAAGCGGTCAAAATCGGCACTCTAAAAAAGCGGCGAAATGAAAAGCGTAAAAATCGGCTTCATCGGCGGCGGAAATATGGGCGGCGCGATGATAGAGGCGCTTTGGCGAGCGCAACCCGACGGGGCAAGCTTTGCCGAAGACGATCAAAAATTTGACGGCGGTAGCGAGGCATACGGGGCGGAAAATTTAGCGCAAACGGATGAAAAAGCAAGCCTGCATGAATGCGAAAAAGAGGCAAAATTTGAAATCCTAGCCTGCGCCAGAAGCAAAAACGGAGCCTTACGGCAGAGATTTAGCGTAAAAATAGCCGCGAGCGAAACGGATCTAGCGCGCGAATCGGACGCGGTCGTGCTAGCTACTAAGCCCGCTAGCTACGAGGCTATCTTGCGCCTGATCGCGCCCGAGCTTGCGGGCAAAATTTTGCTTCTTTTGGCGCCTGGTTTCGACATAAAACGCGCTAGGCAAATCGTAGGCGAGGGCGTTTATATCGCTCGCGCGATGCCAAATATCGCGGCTTGCATCGGCGCATCGGCCACGGCTCTTTGCTTTGACGCGGGATTTAGCGAGCCCAAGAAAGAGACCGTGCGCGAGATAATCGCTAAAATCGGTAAAATTTACGAGATAGACGAGGCCTGGTTTGCCGCATTTACAGGCATCGCGGGAAGCCTGCCCGCGTATGCGTGCGCCTTTATCGAGGCTGCGGCTGATGCCGGCGTGCGGGGCGGACTGCCTAGGCAGCTTTGCTACGACACTGTCTGTGCGGCGATAGAGGGGACGGCGCGTCTGATCCAAAGCGGTAAGCACCCGGCCGCGCTAAAAGACGAGGTCTGCTCGCCGGCGGGAACCACGATCGAAGGACTTGCCGCGCTTGAAAACGGCGGATTTCGCGGAGCTTTGATGCAGGCTATCGCCGCTTGCATCGCCAAAGCGAGGGGTTAGGTAAATTTAAAGGATAAAAATGAAAAATTTATTATTTGCGCTATTTGCGGCGATAAATTTATTCGCTAGCGAGCCCGGCCTTTCGCCATTGCTAGCCGCAGATACGCTAGAAAAGCTCAAAAAATGCAAAAATCCCGACCTAAACGCTACCAAAGAGTGCGTGCAAGCGGGCATGGTGGCCGCTAACTTAAAGCAAGACTACGGCGCGGCGGAGGGGCTATTTAGTCTAGCCTGCGCCAAAGGAGACGGCGAGGGCTGCTTTTATCTGGGCGAACTTTATAAAAATAATCTAGTAAAAGCCGCGGATAAGAGCGAGCGCGAGACTAAGATTAGCGCGTATTACAAGGCTAGCTGCGTCCTTTACGAGTATTTGCCCGGTTGCTTGGCGCTAGCTAATTTTATCCAAGAAGAGCTGGGCGACGAGGTGCAGTCGTTTGCGATAAACAATACCCTATGCAACAAAAAATACGCTCCCGGATGCTACAACGTGGGCTGGATGATAGAGCGAACGGGAGGCGATATAGGCGAGATGATGGAGTATTACGAGCGCTCGTGTAAGCTAGGCTACGTAGGCGGCTGCGCGAGAGCGGCGTGGCTGTATGAGGGAAATTTCAACGAAAACAGATACGAGCAAGTAAAAAAAGACGCGAAAAAGGCAAAGCAAATGCGAAAAAAGGCGTGCGAGCTAGGCGATAAGCAAAGCTGCTAGATTGATAGTAAGGCATTTTGATAAAAATTTTAAAACGATAAAATGCTAGAAAGTCTTAGCATAGCCAGCAATGTAGAGTAGTAGTTTTTAGCATATTTTTAAATTCTGTAAGAAGTTTACTAATTTATATTTTTAAGTTTATAAAAACTTTGCCATACTTTTTTATAGTAGTTAGTGAAGTAAAGTTAAATTTTTACTTCACTAGACTCAAAAGTAAAATTTTTACAGAGCTTGTGTTTGCTTATACTTTTAATCATTAAGACAATCAATAAAACTCATTGATAAATTTTCTTCTAAATCTTATTTTTAACAAAAGCAAATATTAATTTTCTTAAATAAAGCTAAATATAACAATGTAATTTTAAGCCATTAGGCTATAAGATTTTTTTAAATTTTATTTTTAAGGATTGCAACATGAAAATGCTATTTTTAGCCCCTGCCTTAGCATGTAGTCTTGCTTTTAGTGCCGATGTCATCGCAAAAGATGCCAATATAACGCTAGATGGCAAGATGATCGGAAAGATCGAGGTTTTAACGCCAGTTGAGGTTATAGAAAAAGGTGAAAAGACGAGCAAGATAAAGGTTAATGGTGTAGTTTCAACGAACTATTTAGCCCAGCTTCAAAGAAGCATAGAAGATCCGGAAGTTTTTATTGCTTTTAATGATGAAAGTGGGACAAATTTTAAAAAAGTAAAAGATATTGAAGATGAGTATGGCGAAGTATGGTACCAAGCAGAGGGCGTTTACGAAGTGCCAAATGACGCACTTGGTGGCGATACAAAAAAGCTTTACGTAAAAGCACAACAAATTTACGAAGAGACTTGTTCCGCATGTCATAGGCTTCATGAGCCAAATAGCTTTACAGCGGCTCAGTGGCCAGCAAATTTAGCTGGAATGGTCGATGCAAAATTTGTAGCACTAGACGAAACTGACCTAAATTTAGTGCTCAAATACTTACAACACAATGCCAAAAAAGTAAAATAAATTTTTCATAAGGGAGAAAATATGAAAAGACGAGATTTCATAAAATTTTCTGCGCTTGCAGCCACTGCGGCACAAGCGAACAGGATTGAAGGTGTGACAAAAACCATTTTTGACCAAAAGAAAACTTTTGGAGCAAATAGATTTGGTCTATTTTGGGCAAATACCAACTCAAATCAAATCGTCTCTGTTGATCCATTTGAGGGCGATAAATTCCCAAATACAATGAATAACAGCTTGCCAGACCTCATCCAAAATGAAAGTCGCGTACTCTATCCATACGTAAGAAAAAGCTACTTAAAGGCAAAAGGCGCGGCAAAAAGTGAGCTTCGTGGCAAGGAAGAATTTGTGCGTGTTAGCTGGGATACGGCACTTGACCTTGCTGCAAAAGCCTTAAAAGAAAATTTTGACAAATATGGCCCTGAGAGCATCTACGGCGAATGCTATTGGTGGGGCGGTAGCGGTAAGATCAGCTGGGGTAGGACTGTTGGCCACAGGATGCTTAAGGTTTTAGGCGGATACGTTGAAGAGAGCGGCGACTACTCAACAGGCGCTGGTCTTGTCATCATGCCTCATGTCCTTGGAAATAGTGCAGTCTATGACGCTCCTACAAAATGGGAAGCTATGGTTAAAAATGCTAAGAATATCGTATTTTGGGGTACTGACCCGCTTGTAACTGGTCAAATTTCATGGCAGCCACCAACACATGATGGTTATCTTGGCATTAAAAAGATAAAAGATGCTGGCATTAAAACATATAGTGTTTGCGTCTTTAAAAATGACACCACAAGATACCTTGACTCTGAAACTATCATCGTTCGTCCAAACACTGACGTAGCAATGATGCTTGGTATGTGCCACTATCTTTATGAAAACAATCTTTACGACGAGGAATTTATAAAAAAATACACAGTTGGTTTTAATAAATTTAAAGATTATTTGCTTGGTACGACCGACAAAGTGGTAAAAGATATAAACTGGGCTAGTAAAATTTGTGGTGTAAAAGCCGAAGATATCGCTAAATTTGCAACAGCGCTTGCAAAAGAGCCAAGCACTATCATTGCTGGCAGATCACTTCAAAGACAAGACCATGGCGAAATGAGCTTTTGGGGTATCGTAACTCTTAGTGCAATGCTTGGCCACATCGGTAAAGAAGGTCTTGGATTTGAGTTTAACCTCTACTACGGAAACGGTAGCACTGATAAGATAGCACCTGCTCTAAAAGGTATCAGTACTAGGATAAGCGAGAAATATGAAAATGTAGATGGTGCTCCATGGAAGAAATTTAAAAACGTAACCATCCCATCTTCAAGATCAATCGAAGCTTTGCAAAATCCTGGCAAAGAGATAGACTATGATGGCTCTAAGATCAAACTTCCACATATGAGAGTAGCTTATATGGCCTCTGGTTCGATGTTTACAAGGCATCAGGACGTAAATAACGCCGTAAAAGCATGGCGTAAATTTGATACTGTAATAACTGCTGAGCCATTTTGGACAAGCACAGCTAAACTAAGCGACATCGTCTTACCGGTGGCACTTGAGGTAGAGAGAAATGACATCAACCAAAGTGTCCCATCAAGCGAATACATCGTGGCTTATAAGCCAGTAGTTGAGCCAATGGGAGAAAGCAGAAGCGACTACTGGATATGCTCACAAATTTGCAAACGCTGGGGCAGAGAAGAGGTCTTTACTGAGGGTAAAGATGAGCTTGGCTGGGCGAAAGAATTTTACGCAGATGCGGTGGAACAAGCTAAGGCACTAGATCTTAAAATGCCAAACTTTGATGAGTTTTGGAAAGAGGGATATGTCAAATTTGACAAAGACAATGAAGAGACAAAATACTACACAAGACTTAGTGCATTTAGAGAAAACCCACACAAAAATCGCCTTGGCACGCCATCAGGCAAGATAGAGATATACTCTCCAACTATTGCTAAATTTGGCTACAAAGACTTTGCCCCACACTTTGCTTGGATCGAGCCGTTTGAGTGGCTTGGTAGTGAAAAAGCTAAGAAATATCCATTTAGCATCACAACCCCACACTCAAGATACCGCTTGCACTCTCAGCTAAATAACTCAATAATCAGAAACTATGCTGAAGTGAGCGCAAGAGAGCCTATGTTAATAAATACAAACGACGCTAAGAAAAAAGGCATCGCAACTGGCGATGTAGTGAGAGTCTTTAACGATAGAGGTGAAATTTTAGTAGGAGCGCTTGTCACCGACATCATCCCAGAGCGTGTCATCGCTATTTGTGAAGGTGCATGGTATGATCCTGAAGTGCTTGGCGAAAGAAGCCTTTGCAAGCATGGCTGCATCAATGTCCTAACACGCGACAAAGGCACATCTAGTATCGCTCAAAGCAACTGCGGACATACGATACTAGCGGATCTTGAAAAATATAAAGGCGAGATCAAACCAATAACTGCATTTTCTAAACCAAAAATTTTACAATCTTTGTAGAATTTATATAAATTTAGCCCTCGCATGGGGGCTAAATTATTTTTAGGTCATTTATATCTTCAAATTTGATCCTAGTTTTTACAACCATAAGAGTTTTGTTTTTGAAATTTACATCGGAGATTAGCCCTCTAGCACTTGCATAGGTATAGCAGTCATAGTAGCTCACGTATACTTCATCAGCTGGTCTTAGCTTGCTTATTTTTTTTAAAATTTCATCCACCATGCTTTCATCAAGTTCAAGCTTTTCACATTTTTCTCGCTCTCTTGACCGCAGGGCTCGCTCTAAGGTTGAGAGAGGATTAAACGAGCTAAAAATTTTTGCTCTATCTTTACTCGCCACTTTTGTGCCCTCCGATTTTTTTATTTCGGTCTTGCCCAGTGGCTTCTGGTAGTAGATCGATAGCTCTTAAAACCGAGTTTTTACCAAATTTTTCTTTTATGAGATTTAGGGATTTTAAAATCGCCTTTTCTTTAGCGCCATCATCAAAAAGACTTTGATGAGCTAGGCTTTCTTTTACTACGTCGTTTGCACTGATGCCAATTTGCCTAATCAGCCCAACATTTTTTATCTTGTTTAAAAGTAGCTCCTCAGCCGCGCTCATCAGTACGCTTGAGACATTTGTTGGTGTCTTAAACCGAATGCTTGCACGCTGGTGTGGCTCAAGCTTGTCGGCAAATTTTATATTTATCGTTATTCCACTCGCCATTACATCTTTGTTGATCATCCTAAGCGCTAGCCTATCAGCCATCTCTTTTAGTACGACTACCGCCTCACAACGTTCGTAGTCTCTTGGTAAAATTTCAGAGCTAAAGTAGGATTTTGTGCTTGGTTTATATGCTTTTATATCAGCTATTGTCGTTGGCTCTATGCCATTTGCGTGATCTATCGTTATATAGGCATCAACTCCAAAAAATTTCTCAAGTAAGCTTCGCGGAGCATTTGCTATATCTTTCATACAAAAAATTCCATGTTTTTCCAGCTTTAGCCTAGTTTGCTTACCGATACGCCAAAAGTCGTCTAGCGGTTGATGCGTCCAAAGACGTTCTTTGTAAAGTTGCTCGTCTAAAAATGCAATCCCATCATCACTGTGCTTAGCTAGGATATCAAGGGCGATTTTTGCAAGGTATAAATTTGTGCCCATGCCACAGGTGGCCGTAACGCCAGTAGTTTTTAAAATTTCATCCATTATCTTTTTGGCTATGGATTTTGCATCGGTATTATAAAATTTAACATAAGAAGTAAGATCGATAAAGGCCTCATCGATAGAATAGACATAGATATCATCTTTTGAGACATATTTTAGGTATATCTCATAAATTTTAGCCGCATAGTCGATGTAAAACTGCATTCTAGGCGGCGCAATGATAAAATTTATAGCCTTTGGTATTTCAAAAAGCCTGCATCTATTTTTCACACCTTTGGCTCTAAGAGCTGGGCTAACGGCTAGGCAAACACTTCCGTTGCCGCGACTATCGTCAGCTACGACTAGATCGGCTTTAAACGGATCAAGCCCTCGCTCCACACACTCAACTGAGGCGTAAAAGGACTTTAGATCAATGACGGCATAAAATTTTTGTGCTTCGTTTTTCATGGAGTGATTATAGATGAAAATTAGTAAAAGTTCGTTTTTGAAAAATTGATCTTAAGGCTAAAATTTCTAATAAAAATTTTTTAGAAACAAAATAAGTAAAATGGATAAATTTTACTAGTGGAGCCAGAGCAAATGCAACGCATAAAAGAGTTAATATAATTAGCCCTTCTATTGAAAAAAAGTAGACAATCAAGTGTTTATATTGGTTTAACAGATAGAAGTGATATAAATTCTAGCAAAGTAAAAATAAAAATGGCGAGTCTATGCTTGGAGCTTTTGCTATACCAATATTTGATAACAGCGATGAAGAAGCCAAAATAGATGGTAGAGTTAGAAACTATGGATTTGGTATTTTTTCAAGGCTAAATTTACCACGTGATTTTTATATCGATCTCATGGCAAAAGCTGGTAGGAGCCAAACAAAGGTTGATGCGAAAGATGTGGATTATAAAATCTCAATGCCATACTACAATGCTAGCTTTGGCATCGGCAAAAAGATAAAATTTGATAGTTTTATGCTTGATAGGGGGCTAAACTACGCACTCTCTTATGTCGGTAGCGATGAGGCAGATATCGGACAAAGCACATTAAAATTTAGCGGCGTTACATCAAGTAGAGCTAAAATTTACTCAAAAATAGCCTATGATGCTGGTAAATTTAATCCTTATGGAAAAATTAGCGCTGAGCATAAATTTAACACCAAGTCAAAAATAGCGGTGATCCAAGAAGACGAGGAGATCAGCCTAACTCAAAAAGGAACAAGCTCGGAGGTTAAGGTCGGTCTAAGATATACGCCAACTTATGCAACACTCATAAATTTTGGCATAACACAATCTTTTGGTAAAAAAGATCAAAGCAGTGCAAAACTTCAGTTTGCTTATAGATTCTAAAATTTAGTGGCTTTTTTGGCCACTAAATTTACTTATTTTTATAGATTTTAGCCGTAAATTTTCTTTAAATTTTCAAGCTTTGTGCTTGCATTTAGTAAGAGCATATCAGCTAACACTAGCCTTATCATCGCGGTTGCAACGACGCTACCACGTATGCCTATGCATGGATCATGTCTGCCCCTTAGCTCAAAGTCTACCACTTCGCCAGCTAAATTTAGCGTTTTTTGCTCTTTAAATATCGAAGGCGTAGGCTTAAAATGGCTCTTTAGCACGATCTCGGCGCCACTGCTTATGCCCCCAAGTATGCCACCAGCGTTGTTGCTCAAAAAGCCAAGCTCGTCCATCTCGTCATTGTTTGCTGAGCCAAGCATGGAGCTTACATTTACGCCAGCACCGATCTCAACGGCTTTTACACCATTTATGCCCATCAAAGCCGCTGCTAAAGCGCTATCTAGCTTATCATAAAGTGGCTCACCAAGACCAGCTGGCACTCCTCTAGCCACGCTTAAAACCATAGCTCCCACGCTATCGTGCTCGCTTCTAGCTTTATTTACCACTTCTTTCATCGCCTCTTCGTTGCCAAGAGCATAAATTTGAGAATTTTTAGCAAAGTTAAAGTCTATTTTGTCGCTAAAAACTTTGCCTATACCAAGCACTCCACTTAAAATTTCTATATTAAACTCATTTAAAAGTAGCTGCGCAAAAGCCCCACCAGCTACTCTAACGGCCGTTTCTCTTGCGCTTGAGCGTCCGCCGCCTCTATGATCTCTAAAGCCATATTTTTTGAAATAAGTAAAATCCGCATGGCCTGGACGGAAAATTTCACGTAAATTTTCATAGTCGTTTGACTTTTGGTTGTTGTTAAAAATGGCAAAACCTATCGGTGCCCCAGTGCTTATGTCATCAAAGACGCCACTAAAAATTTCTATCTTATCGGCTTCATCTCTTGCGGTTGTAAAGTTGCTTTGTCCCGGGCGGCGTCTATCTAGCTCACTTTGGATGAAGTCTGCATCTATCTTTAGCCCAGCTGGAAGTCCATCTATCACGCCACCGATCGCCACCCCGTGGCTCTCGCCAAAGGTTGTTAAGGTTAGTTTTTTACCAAATGTATTCAAAATTTTTCCTATTTTTTGATTTTTTCTAGTGCGATTTTTGCTGCAAGCTGTTGGGCTTGCTTTTTAGAGCTGCCAACGGCGCGTGAAATTTCTTTGCCATTTAGTAGCAAGGCTATCTCAAATTCTTTCTTGTGATCAGGACCTGACGTGCCGATGAGTTCGTATGTTGGGATGACACCAAGACTGGCCTGAGTGACCTCTTGAAGAGCGGTTTTGTAGTCCTTTTCGAGGTGTGCAAAGTCGATCTGTGGATAGCAAAGTTCAAGCAGAGCGATCGAAATTTCTCGCACTTTATCAAGTCCAGCCTCAAGGTAGATAGCGCCCATCACTGCCTCAAACGCATCGCTTAAAATGCTATCTTTCTCTCTACCGCCATTGTTCTCTTCAGCCGTGCTTAGCTTTAAAAATTTACCCATTTTTAGATGCCTTGCCATATTTGCAAAGCTTTTTTCATTTACAAGTGCGGCTCTTAGCTTGCTCATGTCGCCCTCTGCGATCTTGCTAAATTTCTTAAAAAGATATTCAGCCACGAGCAGATCCATCACCGCATCGCCCAAAAACTCGAGCCTTTCGTTGTTTAACGCCTGTTTGGTGCTCTTGTGTGTTAGCGCCTCTTCTAAAAGTTCAGTTTTTTTAAATTTATATCCAAGACTCTTTTCAAATTCTTCTAAAATTTTCATCTTTCATTCTCATCTTTTATTTTTAATGCCTCATCTCTTGCCATCTGGTCGCATTCCTCGTTTTCAGGGTGTCCAGCGTGCCCCTTAACCCAGTTTGCCACGACTTTGTGAGGCTTTGAAATTTCTAAATACTCCTGCCAAAGCTCAACATTTTTTACATTTTTAAAATTTCTCTTTTGCCAGTTGGAAAGCCACTCATTTATGCTATTTACCACGTATGAGCTATCGGTAAATAGTCTCACTTCGCAAGGCTCTTTTAACGCTTTTAGCCCCATTATCGCAGCTTTTAACTCCATTTGATTATTTGTAGTAAATGCCTCTCCGCCGCTTGCTTTTTTCTGCGCTTCGTTAAATCTCAATATATACGCCCAGCCGCCAGCTCCAGGGTTTCCAAGGCACGAGCCGTCGCTAAAAAGTGTTACTATCTTCACTTGCTTTTTCTGTGATGTGGGATAAAATTTTGACACTTCCTAGCTCGTGGCAGACTGGACAGCGGTAAAAGTGCATGGGAAATGAGTTTTTGCAGCTTTTGCAAACGTAGTTAAAGCTTAGCCCAGCCGCGTCAAATTTAGCGTCTTTTAGTTTTTTGATGACGTTTAGCTCAAAGCCATAAATTTCACATGGCTCATCTATATCGCCCTTTGCGTAAAAGAGCGATTTGTACTTTGGATCGCTTAAATTTATAGGTGTTTTTAGGTTGTAAAGCAGATCGATCACATCTTCAAAACGAGCAAAATCTTTTAAATTTTCTAAATTTTCATTGTGCCTTATGAAAAGTGCTAAGATCATACGTTTTAAAAGCTCAAAATTTTGGCTAAGGTGGGAGAGAATTTCTACCTTTTCATTAAAGCTTAAATTTCTATCATCAAGCGTGCTGATCGCCTTTATATAGGCTTTTTGATCTTTTACATTTACACCAAGTTCTTCAAGAGAATTTAGTGCGTAAAGAGCTTCTTTGTAGTTTTTAAGTTTTTCATCTATCATCGTTAAAAAGCGAAGTGCAAGCACATTTCTTGGACTTAGTTCAAGCACTTTTTCAAAGACTTCGCTAGCTTTTTTCAAAAATCCGGCCTTAAAATAGACCTCTCCAAGCTCGTTTAGGATAAATTCTTTTTCATTTTTATCTCTAACTTTGCCAAGTGCTATGAGATAAACACTAATTGATTTTTCAAAATCACCATTTTTGGCAAAAGTTTGCCCTAGCATGCAAAGGCTTTGAGCGTCTATCTCTGGGCTTTGTAGCATCTGTTTATGCTCGCTACTTATGCCGTCTTTACTATCAAATTTTCTTATAAATTTTTCAATGCGTTTTTTCTCATCTTTGCTTGAAAAGATACCCCAAGCATAGCTTAATGCAGCTATCATCAAAATAATGCTAAATAAAATAATAAGGCTAAATATCGGATCTCTATGCCCAATGAAAAAAATATCCACGCTCATACTTTGTAATAAAATTTTACTTTAATTATAACAAAGCAGTTGTATAATTTTGCTTATGATAGATCCAAAATCCATAGAAAAACTCAAAAATCAAATCGATATCGTTGACATTATAGAGCACTATTTGCCAGTTAAAAAAATGGGTGCAAACTACAAATGCGTCTGCCCATTTCACGATGATAGAAATCCTAGCATGAGCATAAGTCAAAGCAAGCAAATTTTTCACTGTTTTGCTTGCAAGGCCGGCGGAGATGCGATCAAATTTGTAATGGATTATGAGAAATTAACCTATCCAGAAGCTATCGAAAGAATAGCTAGCCTTGTAAATTTTAGTCTCGAATACACAAGCGATAAAGCCCCAACACAAAAAGAAAATAAGCATATTTTAGAAAAGGTAAACGCCTTTTATAGGAGTGAATTTTTCAAGCACGAAGCCGCTGTGAGATATATCTATTCTCGTGGTATAAATGACGCGATGATCGAGAAATTTGAGCTTGGCTGGGCAGGGGAGAGCGCTAGTACCATTAGACTTTTGCAAAATGAAAATATCGAGCCAAAAGAGGCGCTTGAAGTTGGAATCGTAAAGCAAAACGAGAAGGGAATTTATGCTAGTTTTATCGAGCGTATCACATTTCCCATATATGCGCACACGGCAAAACTAGTCGGCTTTGGTGGCAGAACGATCTCAGATCATCCCGCTAAATATGTAAATTCTCCACAAAGTATGGTTTTTGACAAGTCAAAGCTACTTTACGGCTATCATTTAGCTAGACAAAGTATTTTTGAAAAGAAGCAGATCATCATCACAGAGGGATATTTAGATGTTATCATGCTGCACTTTGCTGGCTTTACAAACGCTGTTGCCGTGCTTGGGACTGCGCTTACGACTAATCACTTACCACTTTTAAAAAGAGGCGAGATAAGCGTAGTGCTTTGTTTTGATGGTGACTCGGCTGGTATAAATGCCGCTATAAAATCATCTCGTCTTTTGGTACAAAACGAAATAGATGGAAGCGTTGTAATCATAAAAGATGGTGCAGACCCTGCGGATATGGTTTTTGCAGGTAGAAGTGACGAGCTAAAAGAGATGTTTGGATCCGGGACTGAGCTTGGCGAGTTTTATATCGAGCAAATTGTAAAAAAATATGATATTACGCGCCCAGTGCAAAAGCAAAAATGTTTAGAAGAGATAGTGGAATTTACAAATTCTCTAAAGTCAATAATCGCAAAAAGCTACGAATTACTGGTCTCAAATTTGCTCAAAATAGAGCTAAATACTTTTAGTCTTCATGGACAAAGATATATAAACAGACAAGATCAAAATTTTACAAATGCTACAACGATAAATAAACAAACGGCTCAAAAAAAAGATAAAACTGATATTTTAGAATTTAGCGTTTTAAAGAGCATGCTTGCAAATAAAAATTACGAAACTATCGTTTTAAACGAGCTTGAGGAGAAATTCTTCTTGCATCATAAAGATTATTTTCAGGCTGTTTTATTGCCAAATATTGAAGACAATGCGGTGCTTGTTAGAGAAATTTATGTTGATGAGAGCTCAAACGTAGCTTCGAGCGAAGATAGCCTTAAAGAGGCCATTTTAAAGCTAAAACTAAAATACTATGAGAAGTTTCGTGAAGATACCAGAAAATCACAAAAACCAAATAAAATCGAAATAATGCAAAAAATTTCAGAGATTATTAAAGGCTTGCACAACAAATTACAAAAAAATTAGATTTCAAAATTTAACACTTATTCAGCTTTAAATCATAAAACTAAATGTAAAATGTTCAAAGTAATAAATGTTTTTAAGATTAGTTTTATTTTTAAGGATTTATTATGATAAATTTTAAAAGATTTGAGGCGAATTTTAATGCTATAAGCAGATTTGGAGCATTAAAAGGTGGAGGGCTAACAAGGCTTGCATTTAGTAAAGAAGACTTGGAGGCTAGAAATTTTCTTATAAATTTAATAGAAGAAAATGGCTTTAAACTTAAAATTGACAATGTTGGCAATATCTTTGCCATCTATGATGATGGCTGTGAGCCAGGCGAAAAGCCGGTTTGTGTGGGCTCTCACATAGATAGCGTGCCAAATGGTGGCTTTTATGATGGCACGCTTGGTGTCATGGCAGGACTTGAAGCACTAACCTTGATAAAAGAAGCTGGCATTAAACTAAAGCGTCCGCTTTGGTTGATAAATTTTTGCTGTGAAGAGTCAAGTAGGTTTAAGACAGCGACCATTGGCAGCAAGATAATAAGCGGCAAACTTGGTCTACAAAGGCTTCATGAATTAAAAGACGAAGATGGCATTTCGCTTTTTGAAGCGATGAGTAAATTTGGACTTGAGCCACAAAATTTAAATGATTCTATTTTAAAAGAACACTCACTTCATTCATATTTAGAACTTCACATTGAACAAGGTCCAGTGCTTGAGCGAAGTGGTATAAGCGTTGGTATAGTAAGCGGTATCGCCGCTCCTATTAGATTTGAAATTATTATTCATGGTAAGGCAGATCACAGCGGTGCAACGCCGATGAATATGCGTAGTGACGCGCTGCTTGCCGCCTCACACATCATCATCGCTGCAAATAAATTTGCAAAAAACAAAAAAACTGCTGTGGCTACTGTTGGTTACGCACATGCAAAGCCGGGCGTTTTAAACGTCGTGCCAGGCGAGGCAAGGCTTGGAGTTGATCTAAGAGATATCGATAAAGCAAGCTTAGAAGAGCTAAATTTAGAGCTTAGAAATTTTATAAAAGAGCTAAGCGGTGAGCTAAATTTTAGTTATGAGATAAGAGAATTAAGTAGTGACGAGCCAGTAAAACTTAGTGAGCATGCTATAAATTTACTAAGCGAAGAGGCTGCTAAACTGGGCATAAAAACGCTTACTTTGCCAAGCGGAGCTGGACATGATGCGATGAATTTAACAAAGCTTGCAAACAGCGTTGGTATGCTTTTTATACCTTGTGTCGGCGGTATCAGTCACAATACAGCAGAAGCTATAAATTTTGATGATGCTTTCAAAGCTACACAAATTTTAACAAATGCACTAATTAAACTATCAAATGAATAAGGAGAAATCTATGGATAAGATAGCAAATTTGGCTCTTTCTTTAAAAGATGAGCTGATCAAGGATCGCAGGTATTTTCACTCGCATCCAGAGACTGGCTGGTTTACATTTTTTACAACCGCCGTACTAGCAAAGAGACTTAGCGATCTTGGTTATGAAATAAGCCTTGGTGACAAGGTGGTTAAAGCTGATGCAAGGCTTGGACTTGGCTCAAAAGAGCAATGCGAAAAAGCAATAGAAAGAGCCAAAAAGCTCCTAAGTCCTGAAGAGGCAAAGTATCTTCCTTATATGAAAGATGGCTTAACAGGCCTAACAGCCTTTATAGATACGAAAAGGCCTGGTAAATTTACAGCATTTAGATTTGACATTGATAGTGTTGATGTGACAGAGAGTGATGAGCCTACTCACAGACCTTACAAAGAGGGTTTTGGTGCAGATATCGCTGGTATCACGCATGCTTGTGGGCATGATGGTCACATGTCAATAGGTCTTGGTGTGGCAAAACTTATAGCTGAAAATTTAGATGATCTAAATGGTAAGTTTAAATTTATCTTCCAAACGGCAGAAGAGGGCACAAGAGGAGCTGTGGCTATGGAAGCTGCTGGTGTGCTTGATGGTGTAGAGTATCTATTGGGCGGTCATCTCGGCTTTCAAGCAAAAACCAATAGAGGCATCATTTGTGGGACAAATAAGCTACTTGCAACTTCAAAATTTGACGTACATATCACTGGTCGTTCAGCTCACGCAGCAGGAGCACCACAAGATGGCGCAAATGCCCTTTTAGCTGCATCTCAAATGGCGCTAAGCATGCATGGTATCACAAGACATGCAAAAGGCGTGACTAGGATAAACGTAGGCGTTTTAAAAGCAGGTGAGGGTAGAAACGTCATAGCACCAAACGGCTATCTAGCTTGCGAAACAAGAGGTGAAGACACAAATTTAAATGATTTTATGTATGAAAAATGCATGGATATCGTTAAAGGTGTGAGCGAAATTTATGGCGTAGAGAGCAAAGTCGTAAAAACTGGCGGCACAAACGGAGCCGATAGCGACAAAGAAGTAATTGAAATTTTCTATGAAGCCGCAAAGCAAAGTCCTTTTATAGATGATGACAAGATCGTAAAAGAGCTTGATTTTGGTGCTTGTGAAGATTTTGCTCATTTTATGAGAGCTTTGCAAGACAGAGGCGCAAAGAGTGGCTATATGATGATCGGTACAAATTTAAAAGCAGGCCATCACAACTGCAAATTTGACTTTGATGAGGAGTGCTTGGTGGCTGGGGTTGATGTCTATCTAAGATCTGCTTACAAATTAAATGGAGTAAAAAAATGAAAAATGCTTTACTAATCAGTGCTTCAAGCTATCAAGATACTGGCTATTTAAGGCACTGCAAAAACTGGGTTAAGGAATTTTTAGGTGAATGCGGCAAGGAAGAAATTTTATTTATCCCTTACGCTGGAGTTAGGCGAACAAATGACGAGTATGAGCAAAAAGTAATTGATAGATTAAAAAATAGCAATATAAAATCAATCCATCACTACGAGGATAAAATTTCAGCTATCAAAAATGCTAGCAGTATCGCAGTTGGCGGCGGAAATACCTTTATGCTGCTTTACATGCTTTATAAGCTAAATTTGATTGAGCCTATAAAAGAAGCTGTGGCAAATGGCGCAAAATACTTTGGTTGGTCGGCTGGCGCAAATATCGCCGGTAAGACGATGATGACGACAAATGATATGCCTATCATCATGCCAAAGTCCTTTGATAGCTTAAATATCTTCCCATATCAGATCAATCCGCACTTCATAAGTGGCAAGCTAGCAGGTCATAACGGCGAGAGTAGAGAGGAGAGACTGGAGGAATTTTTAATAGCTAATCCAAAAGAGACCATTTACGCACTGCCTGAGGGCACGGCTCTGCTTATAGCGGACAACGAGGCTGAGGTCATAGGACACAGTGAAATTTTAAAATTTGAGTATCAAAAAGAGATAGAAAAAATAGAAATTGGAACTAAATTTAAAATCTAAGCAAGGAGAGAGGTATGGAAACATTTAAGCTAATTGCTGCCATTCTTGGCATCGTAGCTGTTGTGGCACTTCTTGTCTTAAAAAAAGAGACAAGAACGGTGCTAATAGGTGTTGGTTTGGTGCTTTGTTTAATCGCACTAAAACCGATGGGGGCACTAAGTGCTTTTACTGACTATATGACTAAAGCAGGGCTTATAAAGGCGATTTGTGCGAGTATGGGTTTTGCATTTGTTATGAAATATACAATGTGCGATAAGCACCTTGTTGCGCTTCTTACAAAGCCGCTTAAAAATGTGGGTTTTATATTGATCCCTGCAACAACCGTGCTAACTTACTTTATAAATATCGCTATCCCTTCAGCTGCAGGATGCTCCGCTGCTGTTGGTGCGACACTTATACCGCTTCTAATGGCCTCAGGTATCCGCCCAGCTATGGCTGGTGCTGCTGTTTTTGCGGGGACATTTGGTGGAGTTTTAAGCCCAGGATCGGCTCACAACGTCTATGTGGCTGATCTTGTTAAAAAGACGGTTGAGGGCTATACAGTTCAAGATGTCATAAAAGTGCAAATTCCAAGTGCATTTACTGCTCTTGTTATCGTAGTGATCGCATTAGTTATTGTTGCGATACTGCTTAAAGACTATCAAAAAAATACAAATTTCACTCTTGAAAGTAGTGCTGCTAGCGAAGAGAAACCGCTATTTAAAGTAAATTTTATCTACGCCATTATGCCTCTAGTTCCACTTGTTATCTTGGTTATTGGCGGAACAAGCCTTGCAAAAGATTATAGCTTTCTTGCATGGACAAAGATGGGCGTTGCTGAGGCGATGATACTAGGTGCTATCATAGCTATTTTTGCTACGCTTACAAATCCGCAAAAGATCACAAAAGAATTTTTTAACGGAATGGGCCACGCTTATGCTGATGTTATGGGTATCATCATCGCAGCTGGTGTCTTTGTCGCTGGACTAAAGGCATGTGGAGCCGTTGATGTGGTCATCGCATGGCTTAAAACAGATCAAAGTTACGTTAAATTTGGCGGAACGTTTGTGCCATTTATCATGGGCATAGTTACAGGTTCAGGCGATGCTGCTACATTTGCATTTAACGAAGCTGTCACAACAAATGCCGCTGCACTTGGCTTTGAACAAGACAAGCTTGGTATGGCTGCAGCTATTGCTGGTGCTTTAGGTAGATCGGCTTCTCCGATTGCTGGTGCTGCTATCGTTTGTGCAGGCATTGCGATGGTTAGTCCAGTTGAAATCGCTAAAAGAACATTTTTAGGTATGTTTGTCTCTGTTGTAGCGATTGCATTTTTTGTCATCTAAAAGGATGAAAAATGGATATCGTAGAGAGATTTTTAAACTACACAAAATTTAACACAACAACAAATAAAGAGAATGGACTAAAAGGTGTCATGCCTTCTAATCCAACCGAGTACGAGCTGGCTAAGTTTTTAAAAGAAGAGCTTAGCTCGCTAGGCATAAAAGATATCATCTTGCAAGACAATGCTATCTTGATAGCAAAAATTCCTGCAAACTGTGAAAATGCTCCAAGCATCGCCTTTTTTGGGCACTTAGATACAAGTAGTGAGCAAAAAAATGATACCAAAGCTAAAATCGTAAAATACACAGGTGGCGACATCTGCCTAAACGAAGAGCAGGGAATTTATCTAAAATTTAGCGATAACCCAGAGCTTAAAAAGTACGTTGGTGATGACATAGTCGTGACTGACGGCACTAGCTTGCTTGGGGCTGATGATAAGGCTGCGATCGCTAGCATTGTAAATATGGCTAGCTACTTTATGCAAAATCCTGATGTAAAGCACGGTAAAATCGTGATCTGCTTCGTGCCAGATGAAGAGCAGGGCTTACTTGGGGCAAAAGCACTTGATGTAAATTTGCTTGGAGCTGATTTTGGTTACTGCTTAGACTGCTGCGAGATAGGCGAGCTAATATATGAAAACTGGAACGCGGCTGACTGCACGATGGTCTTTAAAGGCGTTTCGGCTCATCCGATGAATGCAAAGGGCAAGCTTGTAAATTCGCTACTTCTTGCGCATAAATTTATCTCACTTTTGCCAGGCGGCGAAGTGCCAGAGTGTACCGAGGGCAAAGAAGGCTATTTTTGGGTAAAAGAGCTTAGTGGAAACAGCGCAAAAACAACTCTTAAGATCGATATAAGAGAATTTGATGAGGTAAAATTTCAAAAAAGGCTTGAGTTCTTAAGCGATATGGCAAATTCTTTTAACAAAATTTATGGAGAACGTTGTGAGATCACATTAAAAACACGCTATGAAAACGTCTTTAAATTTTTAAAAGACGAAAACTCACTTCCGATAAAACTAGCAAAAGATGCCTTTAGCGAGCTAAATATCACGCCAAATATAAAGCCGATGCGTGGTGGATATGACGGCGCTGTGATATCTGCAAAAGGTGTGCCAACGCTAAATTTATTCACAGGGGCAAATAACTTTCACTCCGTCTTCGAGTATTTGCCAGTTAGCAGTCTAAAAGCTGCTAGCGAAGTCATCAAAAAAATCGTAATTAACGCTGCTAAATAAACTTCATAAAAGCCTAGATTTAGTAAATTTAGGCTTTAAATTTTACTTTCAGGATAAGAATGAAGGCTTTAGCTTTGTTTAGCGGAGGGCTTGATAGCATGCTCTCAATGAAATTAATAAGTGATCAAAACATCGAAGTGGTCGCACTTTATATGGATACTGGATTTGGCGTAGATGAAGAAAAACATGAAATTTTAAGACGCCGTGCAGCTTTGGCCGGAGCTAGCTTAAAAGTGGTTGATATGAGAAATGAGTATCTTCGTGATGTGCTTTTTAACCCAAAATACGGCTATGGCAAGCAGTTTAACCCTTGTATTGATTGTCACGGATATATGTTTAAAACAGCTCTAAATATGCTAAAAAGTGAAAATGCAAATTTTATCATCACAGGCGAAGTCGTAGGTCAAAGGCCGATGAGTCAGCGAAGAGACGCACTCTTTCAGGTTAAGCGCCTAGCTGATGACGAGGATGATTTGGTGCTTCGTCCGATGTGCGCTAAGCTCTTGCCACCAACTAAGCCAGAGCGCGAGGGCTGGGTCGATAGAGAGAAACTGCTTGATATAAGCGGACGTGATAGAAAGCCGCAGCTTGCTTTGGCAAAGGAATTTGGCTTTGAGGACTTTGCAACGCCTGGAGGTGGGTGTTTGCTAACGATCGAGAGCTTTGCTGTGAAGATAAAGGATTATCTAAATTTTGATAAAGAGATGCGAGATATCGATGTAACGTGGCTAAAGCTTGGTAGGCATCTGCGCTTGCCAGATGGTGCAAAAATGATAATAGGACGTGATGAGAGCGATAATAACGCACTTTTGGCTCATCCAAATGATAAATTCGATCAAGTAAATTTTAAAGAGAGTGATGACATCGTAGGAGCCGTTAGCTTCATAAGCAAAAACGCTAGTAAAGCTGACAAAGAGCTGGCCGCAAGGCTCGCATTAGCTTATACAAAAGCAAGTAGAGAAAATGAATTTGAAGTTAGCATTGCTGGCGAGAAATTTAGTATCACACCTGAGAATAAATCTCTAGCTCAAAATTATTTCGTAAAATAGACGTTTTATTGATTCTTGGTACTTTTACTTTGTGTTTGTAGATAAAGATGGTTTTTATCTACAAATAAGTTTAAAAATTATATAATCCGAAACTTATTTTAAAGTGTCACGGTAGCTCAGCTGGTTAGAGCGCTGGTCTCATAAGCCGGAGGTCGGGAGTTCAAGTCTCCCCCGTGATACCAGAACGCACTATTTTAGGCACTAGTAGTGATGCTTTTGTTCTTTCCCTTTCTTTAAAATTTCCTTTAAGAGTGGAACACTTAGTTACTAAAGTGGGACAGCCTCTTAAAAATTCCAACGATTATAAAGCCATCACCCTTTTAATATCATAAAAATAAATTTGTTTTACATTCTTGTTTCTATCTTTTATTTTAGGTTACCTTTAAAATACTCCAAGGAATATCCATCTACTGCCATTAAGCTTCAGTAAGCTTAACAGTAAAGATGAAGAGCTTCATAGTAGAGCCTTTGTAAAGAATTTTCTTAAAGGCTTTCAAGAAAGCTTTGAGAAAGACTATATCGCGCAGTCTTACTTACAAAAAATGAAAGAGGATATAATGACGAAGAAATAAAAGGTTATACGAGTTTGCAAACCGGTGCTAGTTATATAAATTTCAAAAACATAACCGATATGAAAGATCTAGCAAAAACCATAACTCATGAAAACCAAAGATCGATGGATATACAAGATAATAGAGATGTAAACAAAAATAGAGATGATGATACTAAGTATGCATCAAATTTCTCAAATTTTGTGAGAAGTAAAGCATTCAATTGGGGCAATATCAAAACAATTGGGAGATTTCTTAAATACAAAATCAATAAATAGGGAAGATAAATTATTAAATAATATGATAGAAAATGGTGGAAATATTTTTAGACATACAATTTTTCAAGGAGCAAATTATGAACTTCGCAATACAATAAAAGACAATACTATCGGCGGTAGTGGTAATGAATGATTTTTTTAATGCTTTCTGGCGAGAATTTCAATATAAAATCGTAGATTTAATCGTATATTTAGCCAATCTCACCCATTAGTTGCTTGGATTATCTTATATTTTTTGGGTTTGCTCGTACTATATTTTTGTTTTAAGTTTATTTGCCATTGTTATATAATCTATAATAAATCTAAAAATATAAAAATTTTAAAAATAGGTATATTATTGTTTATTCCTATTGTTATTGTTTTTTACTTTCTCGTTAAATTTACAATTTACAAATCAAATGGGTACTTAGTTTATTTTTGCATCTTTTCGTGGATTTCTACTATCGGTGTGATTTTTTGGGCTTTTCGACCTGAAAAATTTATACCAGATAAATCACAGAATAGAAACCCTAAAAAACATAAGAAGCAAAAAGTTAAATTTGAAAAAAGTAAGAATTCGTTAAATTTTACAAATGTAAAATTAAAAAATAAACAAAGCAGCGGTGATAAATAGAAATTTTAAAAATATCTCTAAAATAGGAATGACTGAAAGAATAAACGAAAAACTATTAGCCAATACTCCAAAAGGAGGAAAGTTGGGTAGCGACGGTATATTAAGACATAACGGCAAAGAGTATGTAGCTCATAGTATGGATATAACGGGAAATAAAGTGATATATCAACAATTAGGTAAAAATAATAAACCGGTAGAGGTTTATAAAATTACTAACGATAAAGGTTATTTAGTGACAGCTTCTAAACCAAAGCTCTCTGCTTCGCAAAGCAGTCCTAGTACTTTAATAAAAGATGCAACAAAAGATATTAAATTTTATGATAGCTCAAAAACCCCGGGTATAGTAGCAGGAGCTACCATAGGCGGAGGTATAGATATTGGATCGCAGTATATAAATAACGGCTATAGTTTTAAAAATATTGACCATACAGAAGTAGTAATAAATGCATTAGGCGGTGCATATGGCGGAGCTGCTAGCGGTTTATTCTCAGCAATAGTCAGAGGCGCTTTTGTCAACTCATCTACCGAGCTATACTCTCAGCTTAAAGATAGATCAAAAGATGTGGATAAAGATAGAGTGTTTAATAAATTATTTTTAGGTGGGGCTTTTGGTGCATTCGGCAATATAGCAGGAAATTTTGGTAAAAACATAAAAGTCGGCGATGGGGATTTGCAGACTGAGGCTGAAAGTATAGTATCGGTTGTGACAGGGGCAGGTCAAGCAGTAGCCGATAGCATAAAAAGCAAAAATGACAAAGATAGAAAGGATAACAAAAAATAAAAAAATTTCTAATTATTTTTTTTGGTAGCATATTGTGTATTGGCTTTATAGTAATCCTAAAACTTCTCTTTGGAGAACACTACGGTGACGT
The DNA here is from genome assembly GCF_003048555.1 of Campylobacter concisus. Lineage (GTDB taxonomy): Bacteria > Campylobacterota > Campylobacteria > Campylobacterales > Campylobacteraceae > Campylobacter_A > Campylobacter_A concisus_AO. Next base: position 34,554 of record NZ_PIRR01000020.1, read on the forward strand.
TATTTTTGCTGGGATAATCTTGACTAATATATATTACATAATTAAAAACGGTATAAAAAAGAGCGACTTTTCGAAAAAGAATTTGAAAGAAATGGACGTCACGATAGGCGGCGTTTCTTTGATACAGGCTATATTTGTATTTATAATGTGGATTGGTTACAACGCAACAAGAGGGTAAACATAAAAGTGGGCTATGGAGATTTGCAGACTGAGGCTGAAGCTAGGGCAAGTATATTTACTGGAATAACACAGGTGGCTGTAGATAGTATGAGCAGCAAAGATAATAAAAATAACAAAGACGATAAAAAAGAATGAGAACTGATATAAAAGTTTTGTTTAAGAACATTAATTTTAAAATGAGCATCATCTAAATTTTTTAGATATAATTACGCAAAAATAATATTATTAAAATCAGGTAAAGGAACTCATGAAAAAAATATTTAAATTTCTATCTTTTTTAGTATTTATGCTATTTCTTACAGGATGTGCAAAAGATCTTATTATAAGCAATATGCCAAATTCAAATTTAAACTATCATGGCGATAATGTTCCTATAACTATCATAGCTTATAAATTAAGAGATGTGGCTAAATTTAAAGAAGCTAGCATTATCGATCTAGCCGAGAGAAATGGTGAAATACTAGGTTATGACAAGATTGACTCTATAAAAACACAAATTCAGCCAAATACAAATAGATACGCTTTTACGAATGTATATCCTGATGAGGTTCCGTATGTCGGTATTTTGGTACTTTATGCTGATCAGAGCAAGACAAATATCAAGGCTTACAAGGCTACAAAAGAGATAAAAGAAAAAAATATAGTTTTTGAAATAACAAAAAATGGCGTAAATGTTTTAGATGCTAGTAGCTCTAAAATACAAGCAAGCAAATAAAATGTCTGAAAAGCTAAAAGTCGTTTGGTATAATGGAATGAACGTTGATAAGGTTCATTTCGAGCAGCAAGAAAGATATTTTGAGAGAAATTTAAACCTAAAAACCATCTCTTCTTTTTCAAATTTATACGGTGTTTTAGATTTAGAAATTTCAAGCGATCTTTTGCTTCAAGGCAAAATAGGGCTAACTAAAATTTCTTGTATCTCTCAAGATGGTACGATTTTCAATGCACCAGATCAAGATGAATTACCAGAACCGCTTGAGATAAGTCCAAGTGAACTAAACTCAGCCATTATAGTGTTAAAACTACCTATTAGCTCAGGTCTGGTTGATATTAGCTTGCAAAATAATTTACCAAATCTAAAATTTACAGCCAAGCAAGCACTTATTAGCTCAAGAGTGCATGATGAAGCTAGCAACGATATATTAAACGAGCTAGATGATAAAGATGATTTTGAACTATCTTCTGCCTTTACACAAGATAAAGAAAATCTAATCCTAGCGAGCCAAAGATCATCTCTTGGGGTATTTGGCTCAAAGATGCCTTACGAGCTTAGCATACCAATTTGTAAAATAAAAAATATAGATCTAAATAAACAAATAATGCTTGACGAAAAATTTATTCCAACTTGTATTGACATCAGTAAAAATACCTTTATAACAAATTTTATAGAGGAGCTTAGCTTTGCTACAAAGCAACATCAAGAGAGTTATTTTGGGTTGCTAGGAGGTGTTGATCAAGCTAAAAATAGACTTGATTTTTCAACATATTTAACACTAAATATGCTAAAAAAATGGCATTTAATATTCTCTTATTTGTTAAAAAAAGATAAATTTCACCCAGAGTATTTGTATGAAAAATTAGTTGATTTTCAGGCTGATCTGTTGGCACTTAGTCACGATAATAGTTTTGGCGAATTTATAGCCTACGATCACAATAACCTAACTCAAACTTTTGTGCCTTTGATAAATAATCTAAGACTTTTATTCTCACACATCTTATCTCCAAAATATATAATGGCACAAATTGTTAAAAACAATCACGGCTTTTATGACTGTATTTTTGATAATCCAAGCATTATTGAAAACTCAGAAATTTATTTTGCTATTCACAGCGATACAAAAAATGAGTATCTTCTTAAAAATTTCAAAGAGCAGTGCAAAATCCATACTCAATCAAATATAAAAGGCATAGTTTCTTCACAGTTAAGGGGTATAAACGTAGAGCAAATTTCTGTTGTTCCTAGTACTTTACCGAAGTTAAATGATTATATCTATTACAAGATAGACAAAAAAGATGAAATTTTTAAAAGCTTTGCAAATCAAAATGTGATTAGCGTTTATATAACGGCAAATTTACCAAATGCTGACATTAAAATGTGGGCTTTATTATAAGGATAAAAATGAACGAAAATCAAAATGAAACCTCAGTTTTAAGTCAAACAAATCTTTTGGGTCTTGGCACAAATCTTGCACTAGATCACGTGTTACCACTACTTCTTTTGGCAAATAGGGTTTCAAAATTACAAAATTTTTCACAAAGCGAAATGGCAAATTTACGTGAAAAATTGATAAACGATATCTTAAGCACTACTTCAAAGATATCAAATCTAGGCATTTACGAGGAAGACGATATTATTAGACTTAGGTATTGCCTTTGTGTTTTTATAGATGAGAGCTTGCTAAAAAATGAAATTTTTATGAACAGCTTTTGGGCCAATAATACCCTGACAACAAGATTTTTTAATGAAAATCTAGGTGGAAATAAATTCTTTGGCATTATGGATAAGTGGTTTGAAAATGTTGGTAAAAATAAAGATTTCTTAGAATTTATATATGCTTGTTTGGTGCTTGGTTATAAAGGAAAATATGAAACCCAAGAAGATTGCAATGAAAAAATCTCTTATCTTTGTGAAAATATAGCTGCAGCTGTTTCTCCGCTTATAAAGGCTGATGAAAATGTATTTGAAAAGAGCTACTTAAAACAGACAAAGAAAAGCTTTCTTGAGGTATTTTCGCTAAAGCGTTTAAAATTTTATTTCATTTTACTAGCCATTGCTATGATTGCAGCTGCATTCTTATATAGTACATATTCTATGGATCAAAACAATATCAGAAACGATAGCGTTCTAAATAATAAGATAGAGAATTTTATGGATAACAAGTAAGTGCAAGATAATTTTTGTAATAAATTTAATGAAGATTTTTTAGAGAATGAGCTTTATATTGGTTTAGCTGATGAAATGTCAAAGTATAAAACTTTGATGCATGACAGTATAAAGTGGGATTATGTATTTAGCTCATCTTTAAAAGCCTTAAGTGAGTTTAGTCTTGATGCCAAGCTTTTAAATTTTTTAGCGATTTCTGCTATAAATTTAAACGACAAAGAAGCTTTTAAGACACTTATAAAAGCTTTTGCCTTTTTTCTATCTATTTTAAAAAAAGAGCCAATTTCACTTGCAAAAAATGAAAAACAACTACCTGCTAAAAAAAAGATAATAGCTCAAACAATAGAGCTTTTTATGCAAGCTAATGATAAAGCTTTGGATCAAGCTGACGCAAAAGCGTTTAATGATCTTGTGCCTGAGCTTTCGCAAGAGCTTGGCACGCATTTTGATACGCTTTATATAGAAGAAAAAAAAGAAGAAATTTTAAAAGCCAAAGAGCCAAAAGTAATTACTAAAACTGAGCCAACTTACCATCAAAACGTTTCATTTAGTGGCAATGACATTAGTACATTTAATGATAGAGAATTTAGAGAATATTTTATAAATTTATCACTAATGCTTTTAAAGAGTGATATTAAAAATTTTAACGCTTATACTTTAATTTTTGAAGCAATGTGGGGCAGAATAAAGGCGCTTCCATCAAGTAGCGATCAAATAACACAGATACGTTATCCTGATGAAAATCTGATTATGCTTTTTAAAAAAAGTAACGAACTAAATC
>NZ_PIRR01000021.1:0-28556 GCF_003048555.1 Campylobacter concisus
TAATAAAATGCTCTAAATATGGAATATAAAACTCCTTCGGATTGCCGTCCATAATAAGCTCTTCGTCTGTTTTTATGTATAAAAGTGAATTTGCAAAATTATCTTGGATATCTTCTACAATACCTAAAATTCCACCATTTTCTATAACTTTTAAGCCAATAATATCAAACTGAAAAAATTCATTTTTTTTTAATTTGCAGTTTTTTCTAGTGAGCTCTTTTGTGGTATATATAGTTCTATTTACAAGCGTTTTAGCAAGGTCTAAGTCATCAAAATTTTCAAACAACACCAGCTCTTTTTGTCTATTGTAGTCTTTTATGGTCAGCTGATCATTGTTTTTATCAAAAAAGGTTGCACCTTTTTTAAACTGTTCTGGGAAGTCGCTCTTATTGTGAAGCTTTAAGTAGCCCTTTAAACCAACACATCTTCCGATGGTAGCGACTTCAACAATATCACTATTCAATAGCTTTTACCGTTACTCTATAACTTGTATTATCTTTAGCTTTACAACCAATAATAACGGTCTTTATAGCGTTTATCATTTTGCCATCTTTACCGATAAGTTTTCCTGTATCAACCTTATCGGCACTTATAATTATCTCAGCAAAATTTTCACCAAGTTCCTGACGATCAACACTTACTTTATCAGGAAAATCAGCAATCAACTTGGCATATTCGTATAAAAAATTTTTAACCATTATTTTGTAATTTGTGCAACTCTATCACTAAGTTTAGCACCAACGCTTTTCCAGTAATCTAATCTCTCTTTATTGAAATTTATAACATTTGGCTCAACCATAGGATTGTAATAGCCAATACTTTCTATCCAGCCACTATCACGTCTTTTTCTGCTATCTGTAACAACTATACGATAAAAAGGTCTTTTCTTACGTCCCATTCTTGTTAGTCTTACTACTGTTGCCATATTATATTTCTCCTCTTGTTTTTAAATAAAGCTTAAATTTGGATAACAAATATCCAAATTTAAACCCTTTTATCAAACAGGTCTTTTAAAATTTGCTTGAGAAAGTATATTTGCAAGTCCTTTTGCTCCACCTTTTCCTGAAAATTTCTTAGCAAGTTTTGAGGCATTTTCAAACTGCTTTAAAAATCGATTTACCTCTATCTGAGAAAGTCCGGAGCCAGCCGCTAAACGTCTTTTTCTACTATTATTCAAAAGTTCAGGATTTTCACGCTCTTTTTGCGTCATAGAGTTTATCATAGCCTTAATATGTAAAATTTCTTTTGAATTATCAAGATCTATATCTTTTATCTGATTTGCAATATTTGAAAGACCAGGTATCATCCCCATCAAAGACTTCATACTGCCAAGCTTTTTAACGCTTTCCATTTGATCCAAAAAGTCATTAAAATTAAACTGACCTTTTTTTATCTTTTGATTTAGACGTTTCGCCTCTTTTTCATCGATAATGGTTGATGTTTTCTCGACCAAAGTAGCCAAGTCACCCTCGCCCATTATACGGCTTACAATGCGATCTGGTATAAAACTCTCGATATCAGCTACTTTCTCGCCAGTGCCGACAAATCTAAGCGGTATATTTAGCTGTTTTGCGATGCTAATAGCTACGCCACCCTTTGAATCAGAGTCAAATTTAGAAAGGATAACTCCAGAAATTCCCAAAATTTCATTAAAACTTGTAGCTGTTTTTACAGCATCTTGTCCGCTCATAGCATCAGCTACGTAAAAAATTTCATGTGGATTTATCGCATTTTTTACATCTTTTATCTCTTGCATCAACTTTTCATCAATCGCAAGACGACCAGCGGTATCCACTAAAAGCACATCGTAAAGACCAATTTTTGCTTTTTCTAATGCTTCTTTTGCTACTTTTATAGGATTATTTTCATTTTCTATATAAAAAAGATCGATCTCATTTGCAATGCAGAGCTGTCTTAGCTGCTCAATCGCCGCTAATCTTTGCAAGTCACAAGCCGCAACTAAAACTTTTTTCTTTCTTAGCTTTAGATAGTTTGCAAGCTTGATAGTTGTTGTTGTTTTACCACTACCTTGCAAACCAGCCATCAAAACAATGGTCGGCGCAACTGGTGCATAGACAAAGCCTTGGTTGCCAGGAGCTGTTAATATAGTCGTTAAATTTGATTTGATCGCATCTAGGAAATTCTTTTGACCAACGCCAGTTTGCTTTAGGTCACTTTCGATAGATGCAAGTAGATCTTTAGTGACTTTATGATGAACATCAGCTTTTAAAAGAGCTTTTTTGAGCACGTCAAGTGCGTTTTTTAGAGCTTTTTCGTCATCTACAAAACGTATCTTGCTAACTGCTAATCTAAAAGACTCGCTAATTTGTTCGAACACTAATCACCTTTCTAAGTTGTTATTAAAGGGCGTATATTACTAAATAATTTCTTTATTGCTCTTTAAATTTCAAATTTATTAGATAGCTCAAATCCAATAGAGTTAAATTCTTTTGGGATTGGCGCTTTAAATTTATAGTTTAAAAGAGCGATAGAATAGGCATGTAAAAACATTCTATTTGCCGTATTTTTGCCGTATTTTTCATCGCCAACGATAGGTAAATTTAAACTAGCCAAATGCACTCTTATTTGGTGCGTTCTGCCTGTTTTTATGGCAACTTTTACCAGCGTTTTTTTACCCACAACCATGAGCGGTGAAATTTCACTGATCGCCTCTTTGCCATCTTTTGATATCTTTGAAAAAGCGCCATTTTTATTTTTTATAGTTAAGATCGGCTCATTTACGACCACTTCCTCGCTCATAATACCCCTAACTGCGGCTACGTAAATTTTCTCAACCTTCATCTTTTTAAACTCATTTATAGCAAGTGTTGCAAATTCGTCATTTTTTACAAGAAGTAGCACGCCACTTGTATCTTTATCAAGCCTGTGAAGAAGTGGAAATTTATAAATTTGACTGATTTTTTCGCTAGTTATAGCAGCTGGCTTACTGATTGCTATTAAATTTTCATCTTCAAAGATAACGCTTGGCTTTGGCATCTCTTCGACGCTAAATTTAGTATTTTCACTCATTAGCGCACGAGCGATCATCACCTTTTGCCCCTTGGCATAGACTAGTCCGCTGTCGATTAGCTCCTTTGCCTCGTTGTTTGAGATATTTTTTTGTTTGGCTAAAATTTTATACGCTTTTTCTTCACTCATAAAGTGCTCCTTATATCTTCTATGATCGCATCAGCGCTGGCCTGCACGGCAATCTTGCTCTTTTTGGCGTCACTATCTATTATGCCACTGATATCGCTAGCCTTTGCGATATAAATGTTTTCAACTAGGCCAAATAGCGCATTTTGGTTAAATAAAAACTCTCCACTAATTATCACCGGGTTAAATTGCGCGCACTCGATTGGATTGTGCCCGCCAATATTTGGCACAAAACTACCTCCAAGCACTACTATATCGCTAATAGCATAGACATTTACAAGCTCGCCTAAAGTGTCAAGCAAATTTACTTTAGCTTCAAATTTATGTGTTTGGCTAAATTTAGCAAAACTAAAGCCATGCTTTTTAGCGTAGTCGCCTGCTATCTTCTCAACCTCTGCGAACCTCTCAGGATGGCGTGGTGCGATGATTAAAAGATCATTTTCTTTTAAATTTAAATTTTGCAAAATCATCTCTTCTTCGCCCAAATGCGTACTTGCCAGCACGATCACTCTAGCTTTTGGCTTTTCATAAATTTTACTCACGCTTGGCAAAAACGCAGCCTTTATGTTGCCAACAACCTCTATTTCACCTGCACCAAGCGACTTTAGCCTCTCTTTATCAAGCTCACTTTGAGCGTAAATTTTATCTATGAATTTAAAAAGATATCTGTAAAAAAAGCCAAATTTCAAGTAGCTTTTGTAGCTTCTATCTGAAATTCTCGAATTTATTAATATCACGCGGCTGCCTTTTAACTTCGCCATGAAAACCAGCATGAGCCAAAGCTCTGCCTCAAAAATAACTAAAATTTTGCTCTTTTTTAACCAAAATGGCAAAAAAATTTCAAACGGCAAGAATCTCGTGTTAGAGCAAATTTTACTTGCCGCTTCAAAGCCTGTATTTGTCACCACACTTATGGCTTTACTATCAAATTTTTGTATCAAAGGTTTGAGTGCTTGTATCTCGCCAAATGAGCAAGCGTGAAAATGCACATCTGCATCTTGAAATTTAGGATTATTAAAGAGGAAAAAACGTGCTGGAATCGACTTATGATACTTTTTTTTAAAACTTAAAATAAATAGAAAGATAGCCCCAAATATATAGAGTATTGAGGCTAGAAAGTAATATATTATTATCACGAAATGTGTTATTGCTCTTGTTTATATAAAATTCTGCCACAATGTGGACATGTAACGATATCTTCGCCCTTTATAACAGCAGAGAAAGTTTTGTCATTTATCTGCATGAAACAACCATAACAAGCTTGTTTTTTTACAGGAACAACAGCTGTATTGTGAGCCCATTTTCTTATCTTTTCATAAAATGCTAGAATTTTTTGATTCATTGCAGCAACAAGCTTATCTTTTTTCGCATAGACCTCTTTGCGTTCTTTTTCAATACTTTCAAGCTCAGATGAAGCATTGCTTTTTATCTTTTCTAAATTTCCTTCAAGCTCGGCTTTTTTGGTATTTAGCTCATCCTTTTGACTGTTTTTACTATCTATTAGTTTTTCAAGTCTAGCTATCTCTTCATTTGCTGCTTCAAGCTGCTCTTTCGCGATATCTTCTTCAAGGCTTAGAGCTTTTATTTCCTTTTCGCTTTTTGCACTTGAACTTTTTTTAGCTACATCTTTTATCTTTGCACTAAACTCGGCAATATGAGCATTTGTACCTGATTTTTGAGACTTTAAGTCACTTACCTCTTCATCTAGTCTTTCTATATTAACCGTTATAGTTTCGCACTCTTCTTCTATATTTTTATAAGCCTTTTCTATATCCTGAATGCGTGGTATAAAGCCATCTATTTGTTTATCAAGGTCAGATAATTCAACTAATTGTTGTAAGTATTTATTCATAATGTTTCCTTTTTTTGTTAGCAATATGTAAATGGATTTTTAGAATTGCGTATTATAACTTCAATTTTCAGATTTTGCAAATATTTTGCTAAAAAATCACCAAAACAACGTTCACTTTCATAGTGATTTATATCGATTAAATTTAGCCCATTTTCCTTCGCATAAAGGGCTTGGTGATATTTTAGATCACCCGTTAAAAAGACGTCTGCTTTTACATCTTGGATGAGATCTGCGCCACTTCCGGTGCAGATACAAATTTTAGAAATTTCATCTTTTGCATGAACCACTCTTAAATTTTCTAGCCCAAGTTTTTCTTTTACAAATTTGCAAAGCTCGCTAAATTTCATCTTCACATCAGCATAGATCAAAAAGCCCTCTTTGTTCGAAATTTCAAGCCCTAAAACCTGTATCACAAATTTTTCATTTAAAAAAGCAAGGTCGGCATTTGTATGAAGCGAGATGAGCGAGATATTTTTTATCATCATCTCTCTTATGAGTAAGCTTGGATAAAGGCTGTAGTCTAGGCTTTTTAACCCCTTAAAAATGAGCGGATGGTGAGTGATGATGAGCGAATTTGGCAAGACATTTTGCAAAAGTTCGCTATCCAAATCAAGACTTAGATAAATTCGCTCAAATTCGCTATCAAATGAGCCAACTTGTAGGCCACTATTGTCCCAGGACTCTTGGCTCGCAAATGGGCAAATTTCATCTAAAATTTTATAAATTTCAGCTATTTTCATAAAATTTTACTTTTGCTCTAGGCTCTCTTTATAAGTTAGCGCACACTCTTTGGCCAGCTCGCGGATTTTTAGGATGTAGTCTTGCCTTTGTGTAACACTTATCGCCCCACGCGCATCAAGGACGTTAAATGTGTGAGCCGCAAGCATGCAATAATCATACGCTGGCAGTGAAATTTTAGCCTCTAAGCAGCGTTTGCACTCGTTAAATGCGTTTTCGAACTGGTTAAAAAGCATATCGACGTTTGCTACTTCAAAGTTATATTTACTCCACTCATACTCACCTTGTTTATGCACGTCGGCGTAGGTTACGATGTTGCCATTAGAGTCGTCCCAAACGATGTCATAGACGCTATTTACGTCTTGGAGATACATGGCTAAGCGCTCAAGTCCGTATGTTATCTCACCAGAAATCAACTCGCATGCGATGCCACCCACTTGTTGAAAATAGGTAAACTGCGTCACTTCCATGCCATCTAGCCAGACCTCCCAGCCTAGCCCCCAAGCGCCCAGAGTCGGGCTCTCCCAGTTATCCTCGACGAATCGGATGTCGTGATCTTTTAAATTTAACCCAAGCTTTTCAAGGCTTTTTAGATAAAGCTCTTGGATATTTTCTGGACTTGGCTTTATGAGTACTTGAAACTGATAATAAGCGCCTAGGCGGTTTGGATTTTCGCCGTATCTACCATCAGTCGGACGGCGGCTTGGAGCTACGTATGCAGTCGCCCACGGCTTTGGTCCGAGGCTTCTTAAAAATGTCGCCTGATGATATGTGCCTGCACCTGCTGGCATGTCGTATGGCTGAAGTATGACACAACCTTGCTCTTGCCAATAGTTTTGAAGGGTTAATATTATTTGTGAAAATGTCATTGCTTTCCTTTTAAAATTTTACTTTACATAGTGTATAACTGCACCAGGTCCTAGTGGTAGATCAAAAACGTACCAAAATGACATTAGTGCTGTCCAAGAAATTAAAAATGCAACCGTATAAGGAAGCATAATAGAAACCACTGATCCGATTTTTAACTCTTTATTGTATTTTTGCATAAAAGCTACTATCAAAACAAAAAACGGCATCAAAGGCGTTATGATATTTGTAGTAGAGTCGCCTATTCTAAAAGCAGCCTGTGTAAGCTCTGGTGAGAGTCCAAGATTCATAAACATTGGAACAAAAATTGGAGCCATCATCGCCCACTTTGCAGAATCAACAGCTATAAATAAATTTATAAAAGCGATCAAGAAAATAAAAACTATGATAAGGCTAAGTCCAGTCAATCCAATCTCTTTTAGAAAAATAGAACCTTTTATAGAAAGTACTAGCCCAATATTTGAGGTATTAAAAAGATATGTAAACTGGGCTGCAAAAAATATCAAAACCAAAAACCCTGATAGCTCAGAAATAGATTGTTCCATAAATTTTATGGCGTCATTACTGCTTTTTATACTCCTAGCACCTACACCGTAAGCTACACCTACCACTATAAAAAGTAACATCATAAAAACGACAATAGAATGCATAAAAGTAGATTTCATAAAGCTTTCATTGCCTTTTGCTCCAAATAAAGAGCCTGAAGGCAGAATAGTCACAAGCAATAAAATCACAAAAACAATCAACGCTATAAGTGAAAATTTTAAGCCACGTTTTTGCTCTACACTTATCTCGCTATGCTCTTGTAAGCTAAAATCACCTAAAAAATCAAATTTGCCAAGCCTAGGCTCTACGATTTTATCCGTTACAAACCAGCCAACAAATACGATCAAAAATGTCGAAGCTATCATAAAATACCAATTTGCAGTTGCTAATACTACATAATCTGGATTTAATACGCTAGCTGCTTGCATAGAAAATGCCGCAAACATCGGGTCATTTGTACCGATTAATAAATTTGCCGACCAGCCACCGCTAACACCAGCAAAAGCAGCAGCTAATCCAGCAATTGGATGGCGACCAAATCCAGCAAATAAAATAGCTCCAAGCGGGATTAGCACGACATAGCCAACCGAGGAAGCAACATTTGACATTACACCAAGAAAAATAACGATTGGAGTTACCCATATTTTGGAAGATTTTAAGGCAATCTTTGTCATAAGTGCTGATAAAAGTCCAGACTTGTCTGCAATACCAATACCTAGAATAATTGCAAAGACTACTCCCAAAGGATAAAAACTAGTAAAATTTTTAAGCACAGACGAAACAAAAGATCTAAGGCTATCAGCAGAAAGCAAATTTATAACATTTGCATTAAGCTGCAATATTTGTCCGTCTTTGATAGCCTGATAGCTTACGCCAACACCCATCTTTTCTAATACAAACGATATTATTATCGTAATAATCGAAAGATAGATAAAAAGCATAGTTGGATTTGGCAATTTGTTACCAAAATTTTCGATAAAACTTAAGATTGAACTATTATTTTTTTTATTCATTTTTCCTAACCCAAAATAGAAATATAAATTTTTATCTCGTCGCTGCTGTAAAGCTCAAAATCTGTTTCATAGGCTCTTTTTAGCTCACTACTTTCAAAATATTTCCAAATTTCACCCCAAAATTTTGCAACATTTTGTGGCTCATTTGCAAAACTAAAAACGGCATATTTGCCACTTTTTATCTCTAAAATTTTATCACTTTTGTGGCTTGATCTTGTGCCGATGAAGTTATCGTAATGTCCGTTAAGATCGCTTTCGTAGTTGCAGTAAACGCTATAAATTTCACTCTTGCCATCGTAGTACTCACTCATAAATTTAGACCATAAAGCTGGAATTTTACCCTTGCCGGCTATCTCATCTTCATTTTTAGTGCGAGTTTTTACTCCGTAAATTTCAAAGCTATCTTCTAAATTTATAATCTTCATAAGCTACTTTTGTCCGTTAAAATTTTCAACCGCTTGGTTCCACATAAGCTTGTATTTTCGTTTTAGAAATTCAACTTCATCTTGTGAAATTTTAAGCTGTTTTGTAAGAGTCTCGACCGTTTTTCTATCTTCATCATAGAGCTCTTGCATAGAAATAAGCGCCTCTTTTAAAAATTTATTCTCATTTCTTAGGGTTTCAAGTGTCTCATCCTTTGCGTCAAGCACCTTTTCGTGTAAATTTAATATCGTTCCAATCGTCTTTTCAACAAAGCTGATACCATCTTGGCCTTGCGGTTGCAAAGATAAATTTTGCGAAACACTAGGCACAGCACTCATCGTTCCTTCGCTCGCTTCTATCAAAATTTCTCCATTTTCCTCTTTGGTTTTCAAAACGCCACGATTTATCATATCTTCGATAACTTCACGCTCCAAGTGCACAAGTTTGCAAAATTCATCAACACCAAGATAGGTCTGCACCGCTTCTCCTTTTTACAGTATCACTTCAACCTTTGAAGAATCTTCCTCTAAAGCCTTTATTTTCGCCTCTCTGTCAGCTTTTAGAGCACTTGCTAGACTATCATCTTCAAGTGCTAAAATTTGTACCGCAAGATAGGCTGCATTTATCGCGCCAGCCTTGCCGATAGCTAGAGTTGCCACTGGCATGCCACTTGGCATTTGCACAGTTGAGTAAAGTGCATCAACGCCACTTAGAGCCGAACCTGCCATTGGTATGCCTATCACTGGTTTTGTAGTATTTGCGGCAATCGCTCCAGCTAGGTGAGCTGCCATACCAGCAGCTGCGATGAAGACTTTTGCGCCTTTTTTTTCTGCATTTGCGACATACTCGCTTGTTCTTTTTGGACTTCTGTGAGCTGAGCTGATTATCAGTTCATATTTTACGCCAAATTTTTCAAGAGTTTTTGCCGCCTCACTAACTATCTCATAGTCGCTCTTACTTCCCATTATAATAGAAACAAATTTCATATTTTTTCCCTCAAAAAGCTAAATTTTGGTAGCTTAACACCAAGACTTATCTCATTTTCATTGCCACTGTGAATTTCACTCATAACCTTACCTTTTTTGGTGATGAGCTGCTTAAATTTGATAAATTTCTTGCCCTCTTGTGAATAAACCTTTGAGATTTCATTTTCACTATCTTCTATAATCGATCCAGTAGGAGCCATGATCTCGTAGCTATTGCCTGGAAAAATTTTATATTTGCACTTAAAAAACTCGCCATCTTCGCTTATTGCATTTACCTGATGTGTGCCCTCTTCTAGGCTGCTAACGTGATTTTGCGTATCGGTTCGCTCATAAGGTCTATGAACTAAGTATCCATCCGTAAAGCCACGATTTTTTAGTGTATTTATCTCATTTTCATAAATTTGTGCGTCAAATTTATCGTCCATGGCATCATCTATCGCCATTTTATAGGCTCTTGCTGTGCAAGCTGCGTAGTACTCGCTCTTTGTGCGACCTTCTATTTTTAGGCTATCTATTACGCCACTATCAACGATCTCTTTAATGTGAGAGATGAGGCAAAGATCTTTTGAGTTCATAATATGAGTACCGTTTTCGTCCTCTTCTAAGCGGAAAAGCACACCGCTCTCTTCGTTTTTAGCGTAAAGTTCATACTTAAACCTGCAGTCGTTGGCACAGCTGCCGCGATTTGACATACGTCCGCTTTGCACTGAGCTTACCAAGCACCTGCCAGAGTAGGCAAAGCACATCGAGCCATGTACAAAAATTTCGATATCAAGAGTTGGAATTTCTTCTTTTATCTTTATGACATCTTTTAAGTTCATCTCGCGTGCTACGACGATACGTTTTGCGCCCATATCGTGATAAATTTTTGCATCAAGCACATTCATAACGTTTGCCTGAGTTGAGAGATGTATCTCGATATCAGGAGCGATGGCTTTTGCTAGACTCATAACGCCTGGAGTTGCGATGATAAAGGCATCTGGCTTCATCGCTGAGATAGTCTGCAAGTGTCTTTTTAGTGGCTCGATCTGAGAGTTAAAAGGAAAAGCATTTATGGTCGCATAAAATTTCTTTCCCTTTGCATGTGTGTAGTCTATCGCCTCTTTGAATGTTTCAAGGTTAAATTCCCTTGCTGATCTAGTCCTTAGTGAAAAACTAGCCACTGAGCCATAAACGGCATCAGCTCCATACTCAAGGGCTATTTTAAGTTTTGTTAAATTTCCAGCTGGAGATAAAAGCTCAGGCCTTTTTAGCACTATTTTTTACCCAAACTTTCTATCAAAGCTTCGATATCGTCGTTGCTCACAAGATTTTCAGTCGTTGTATCACCAGCGATGTGAACAGCAGAGCTAACACGCTTATCATCATCAATTTTACCTTCAAACAAGGTATTCATATATTTGCTTAGCGCCCTCATAACATTGATAACACGCTCGATCTTTTGTCTATGAATGTCTTGATACTGCATCATATCCATAGCCATCATGATCTCATCTTGTCCCATTTGTAAATTTCCGATGATATTATCGATCGTACCAAGAAGTGAGTTATTTTTCTCCAAAGCTTCGCTAAATGCGGCGATATTTGGAAATTTCTCACTTAGCGTCGTAAATAGCTCAATGTTTGAGTTTATCGCATCTTTTAGGCTATTTGAGTCACTCTCAGCGTCCATAAAAAAGTTATTTATCGTCTCAAGCTTGTCAAACATCTGAGTAGCTTTCTCTTCGCTATCTCTTGTTACGTCATCAAGCTGATGCACCATTTTGTGATCTTCCGTTGGTGGTGGTGGTGGCCAAACGCCATCTGCACTCACTCTATAGTTTTCTGCATTCTTTGAATTACTTTCTGATTTTGACTGTGGCTCATCTTTAGTATCGATTGCTTCTGCAACTTCTGTTACCTCGTCCGTATCCTCTTTGACGTCCGCAACCTCTTGGCCAGCATCTTCTTTAGCATTATCTAACTCATCATCTAGCCCACCTGCCATAAGTGCGTCAAGTTCCTCTTGGGTCATAAAAGCTCCTAATAAAATTTGGCTTGATTATATAGGATTTAAATAAAAAGTAAGTTTAAAGGCAATGCTTTTATCTTTAAATTTATAAATTTTTAGATAGCATTTTTAAAAATAAACGACCTTAAAAGGCTAAAAATGACCGTCGATCTTCACAACCATACGCCACTTTGCAAGCACGCAGTTGGCAAGCCAAGAGAGTATGTACAAAACGCAATAAAAGCTGGCACAAAATACTTTGGCTTTAGTGATCACGCACCGATGAACTACGATGAAGCTTACAGAATGAGCTTTGATGAAATGCAAGGTTATGAAGATGAAATTTTACGTTTAAGAGATGAATTTGGCAGTGAGATAGAAATTTTGCTTGGCTATGAGATGGATTTTTTAGATGGATTTATGGATGAGCGAGTTTTTGCTAGAAAGGTCGATTATCTGATAGGCTCTGTGCATTTTTTTAATGGCTGGGCATTTGACAATCCAGAATTTATCGGTGGCTACGAGGGCAAAGACTTGGATCAAATTTGGCAAGAGTATTTTGATCACGTAGAAAGATCAGCCAAGCTTGGCAAATTTGACATTATGGGGCATATCGATCTTTTAAAACTTTTTAAATTTTTGCCAAAAAAGGATGTTAGAATTTTGGCTAAAAATGCAGTAAATGCGATAAAAGAAGCAAATTTAGTTGTTGAGATAAATGCTGCTGGCTTTAGAAAACCTATCGGCGAGCAATATCCAAGCGTAAATTTACTTGAACTAATAGCCGAAAAAGATATAACCATCACCTTTGGCTCAGACGCTCACGAAAAAGAAGATATCGGTAAAAATGGTGAAATTTGCGAGCAAATAGCTAGAGATTTAGGTTATTCAAAATGTGCTATTTTTAAAAATAGAGATAGAGAATTAGTAAAATTTTAGATTGGGTTCAAATAAAATATAAATTTAATCTTAAATATTAGGTTTTATGATAGAATACGAAAAATTTAAAAATTAAAAGGAGAAAAAAGTGGGAAAATTCGTCCAAAATATAGATCATTTTTTTGATTTTTGTAAAGAAAATGAAGTCAAATTTGTAGATTTTAGATTTACTGATTTAGGTGGTGCTTGGCATAGCATTAGCTACAATATAAAGGCTGTTACGAAAGAAAATTTCACAAATGGCATCCCAATGGACGCTAGCTCTATGCATGGCTGGCAACCAATCGATAAGAGCGATATGATAATGAAGCCAGAAGCTACAACTGCATTTTTAGACCCATTTACTTCTGATATTACAGTTGTTGTTTTTTGCGATATTTACGACATTTACAAGGGTCAAATTTATGAAAAATGTCCTCGCTCAATAGCTAAAAGAGCAATGCAATATGTAAAAGATAGTGGTCTTGGTGACGAGGCTTACTTTGGCCCTGAGAATGAATTTTTTGTCTTTGATAATGTCAAAATCATCGATAGCCCAAACTGTGCGATGTATCAAGTAGATAGCGAAGAAGGTGAGTGGAACGACGCTACTGACTTTAAAGATAGCTACAACACAGGTCATCGCCCACGCAGAAAAGGCGGCTACTTAATGACTCAGCCAATCGACAGCATGGTAGATCTAAGAGCCGAGATGATGCAAGTTTTAGAGCAAGTTGGCCTTGAAGTATTTTTGGGTCATCACGAAGTCGCTCAAGGACAAGGTGAGATCGGCGTGAAATTTGGCAATCTAGTAGAAGCCGCCGATAATGTTCAAATCTACAAATACGTCGTTCGCATGGTCGCTCACCTAAACGGCAAAACAGTTACATTTATGCCAAAACCACTTTATGGCGACAATGGAAGCGGCATGCATGTGCATCAATCAGTCTGGAAAGATGGTAAAAATTTATTCTACAAAGAGGGTAACTACGCAAATTTAAGTGACTTTGCAAGATACTATATCGGTGGCGTTTTAAAACACGCAAGAAGCGTTGCAGCCTTTACTAACCCAAGCACAAACAGCTACAAACGCCTAATCCCAGGCTTTGAAGCGCCATCTATACTCACCTACTCTAGTCAAAACCGCTCAGCGAGCATACGCATACCTTACGGCGCTGGCGAGAAGTCAGTTAGGGCTGAGATGAGATTTCCAGATAGCACAGCAAACCCTTACCTAGCCTTCTCAGCGATGCTAATGGCAGGAATTGACGGTGTCAAAAACAAGTACGAGCCAGTTGGTCCTATGGATGAAAATTTATTTAAACTTCACCTAGATGAGATCAGAGAGCGCGGCATTGAGCAGCTCCCACACACACTCCGTGGCAGCCTTGAAGCACTAATTCGCGATAACGAATACCTAAAACCGATAATGAGCGATCTTTTCATAGATACCTATCAACACTTCAAATTTGAAACTCAAGTTTGGCCTTACGAAGCGCGCCCAACCGCTTATGAGTTTAAGACCTGCTTCTCTTGCTAAAACGCAATCTCCAAGCTCGTTTTGGGCTTGGAGACTTCTTTTTTAATCAAATTTAAAACATAAAATCTCCGTCGTACATATCAATGCATCCTACATTAATAATATGTAAATTTTTAATACATATAAAAATACAAAATATTTAGCGTAAAATTTTATGTATCTTATCTATACTTTAGTAAAAAGTAAACTAAAAGCGATTAGAAGCATAATAATCCCAATAAAAATTTCTAAAATTTTCCATGAAAATTCTTTTGCAAAAACTGGAGCGAGAACTCTTGCTCCATATCCTAAAGAAAAGAAGAAAAATAGCGATGCAAGACTAGCACCGATGCCAAAAATTATATTTTCATCTCCAAATTTTGTTGAAATAGATCCTATTAAAAGCATCGTATCAAGATAGACGTGAGGATTTAGCCAAGTAAAAGCAAGCGTCAAAAGCACTATTTTGCTAAATTTTGACTCGTGTTGCGCACTAGGAAGAAGGCTTTTGGGATTTTTAAATGCACCATACAAACTCTTTAGACTATAGACAAATAAAAAGATAAAGCCACCATATATGGCAACCTGTTTAAAAAACTCAAATTTTTGTAGCACTTTTGCAAAACCAAAAACTCCAGCAAATATAAGCAAGGCATCACTAAATGCGCATATTAAGCAAACTGCGAAAACATGTTCCTTTTTTATACCCTGCTTCAAAACAAATGCATTTTGCGCGCCGATAGCCAATATTAAAGATAAACTTGTAAAAAATCCACTCCAAAATGCAGACATTTTCATCCTTTTTAAATTACCAATTATCTAAAATTTAACTAAAAGCAATCTAAAAGATCGAAAATTTTAACTATATGAAAAGGATAAATAATCATAAATTTATACCTTTTTTTATAAAATCTATAACCAAATAACAAAAAAAGGATGTTCTCTTGCAAGCGCTAGCCTTAAAATATCGCCCTAAAAATTTTGATGAACTTATCGGTCAAGAAGCAGTTAGCAAAAGCCTAATACATGCACTTGACGAGGGTCGCATAAGCCACGCATATCTATTTTCTGGGCTTAGAGGCAGTGGTAAAACTTCAAGTGCTAGGATATTTTCAAAAGCTTTAGTGTGCGAAAAAGGACCTACCTCAAAACCATGTGAAGTATGTCCGCAATGCATCATGGCAAATGAGTCAAGGCATATGGACATCATCGAAATGGACGCTGCTAGCCACAGAAAGATAGATGACATAAGAGAGCTAATAGAGCAAACAAAATATGCTCCAGCAATGGCAAGATATAAAATTTTTATAATTGACGAAGTGCATATGCTAACCAAAGAGGCATTTAACGCCCTTTTAAAAACGCTTGAAGAGCCACCAAGCTATGTAAAATTTATCCTAGCGACGACCGATCCATTAAAACTCCCAACAACGGTACTTTCAAGAACGCAGCATTTTAGGTTTAAGCAAATAAGTAGGTATAGCATCATTAAACATCTTGAGTTTATTTTAAGCAAAGAAGGCATTAGCTACGAAAAAGAGGCACTTGAAATTTTAGCAAGAAGTGGCGGAGGATCGCTAAGAGATACTTTAACACTTCTTGATCAAGCTATCATTTACGGGGCAAATAATGTCACGGCAAATGGCGTAGCATCGATGTTAGGACTTCTTGATCCAGAAAAGATCGAAGAGATAATAACTCATGTTTTAAATCATGATAAAAATGCTATCAGAGTGCTTGTAAGCGAACTTGAAAGCTACGATCCAGAGATGATAATAGATGAAATTTTGGCAAATTTAAAGCAAAAATTTATAGAAAACGACTCAAAAATTTCACTACTTGTTTATGAGAGATTTTTTAGGATTTTGGCACAAGCTAAAGGTATGTTAAACGTAAGTAGCGACAATGGCTTTGTACTAATGCTAATGCTTTTTATGATGATAGAAGCGCTAAATTTACAAGATATCGATGACGCTATAAATGAAGTGATCTCAAAAAATAGCGAAAATTCCACTCAAATCACAGAAGTCATCACTCAAAAAAGCCAAGTAGCTCCTGCTAAAATGCAAGGTCCATACGAACTCTTCTTAACAAAAATTTATGATAGAAATTACGATCTTGGCGAGTTTTTTAAAGAATTTGTAGAATTTAGCTTCTTTAATAACAATGAGCTTGGACTGATAGTAAATGCAAAAGATGAAAATCTTGAATATTTTAAGAAAAATTGGAAAATTTTAAACGAGATATTGCGTACGCTTTTTGGACAAAATGCGAAGATAGTAAATGCAAAGAGTGATGAGCAAAAAGCACAAACTAAGATGCCTAAAGCCTCTTTAGAAAATAATGAAAAAAGCGAATTAGACGAGCTTGATGAGGAAATTTCAAGACTAAATGCAAATAACATTGAAACTAAAAATGAGCCAAAAACTGAGATAAAAAGCGAGCTACAAAACGAGAAAAATAACTTTTCTTTGATGCTAAATAAAGAGCCAAAAACACCAGAAGAGCTTCAAAGGCAAAGAGAACAAGGGGTTCTAAAAGAGGCAAATAGACTCTTTGGCGAGCCAACTATCGAGAGCTAGCCTTATCTTTACTGCTAGCCTCTAGCCTCTTTTTTAGCGCTTCTTTTTTGCGAAGCTCTAGCTCATAAGCTTCATTTAGCGCCTCTTCATCGTCCAAATTTGCTCCGTCTAAAAATTTTCGGTAGTCCTCAAATTGTTTATTTTTTATCCCCCAAAGCACGCCAAAAAGCAAAAATGCCCCCATCAAAACCGAGATAAAAACCAGCATCGCAAGTGTCGCGCTATCCATTATTTTTCCTTAAATTTTCTAACAATATAAAGCGAGTTTAATATAACACTTAGCGAGCTAAGCGACATAAAAAGTGCAGCAAATAGCGGAATGACATAGCCACACACAGCAAATGGCACAGCAAGAACATTATAAAGAAGACAAAAGAGCAAATTTTGCTTTATCGTTTTGTAAGTAAATTTTGAGATTTTTATGGCCTTTGCTAGACTTTTTAAACTATCATCAAGTAACACTACATCGCTTCTTTCTAGGCTTATTGCCGCCCCGCTTCCCATACAAATAGCAACATAAGCAAGGCTAAGCGCTGCTGCGTCGTTTATGCCGTCCCCTACCATTAGAACCTTTTTGCTCTGCTCTTTTAGTTCGCTTATAAATTTAGCTTTCGTTTCAGGCAACATCTCTGCTCTAAACTCACTCACGCCAAGCTCATCTGCCACATTTTTTACCACTTTTTGCACGTCGCCACTTAAGATACACACTTTCATGCCAGCGCTCTTTAGCTCGTCTATCAAGGTCTTTGCCTCGGGCTTTACACTATCTTTTAGATAAAATTTCGCCACTAACTCACCATTAAGCCCCACAAAAAAGCTCACATTTTCTTCAGCTTCATCAAAGCCAATACCATTTTCAACTAAAAATCGCTTGCTTCCTGCATAAAATTTTTTACCTGAAATTTCAGCCTCAACACCCTTTGCCACGCTTAAATTTATATTTTTAAGCTCTATTTTCCTTGCGCCTTTTTGCTTTAGAAATTTAGCCACTGCCACGCTTATTTGATGATTTGATATAAGAGCTAGCGAATAAATTTCATCTAAGCTTATGCTTTCTTTTATGAAAAAATCACTAACTTCAAATTCTGCCTTTGTGAGCGTGCCAGTCTTGTCAAATACCGCTACATCGCACTTTGCAAGGCTTTCAAAAAATTTAGCCTCTTTAAAAAGTACTCTATTTTTAAAGGCTACACCAAGAGCGCAAACACTACTAACTGGCGTGGCAAGCGCAAGCGCACAAGGGCAAGCGATCACGATGACGCTAACAGCCGTGACAATAGCCTCTGAAAAGCCATATTTAAAGTACCAAAACCAAAATGTAAAAAATGCCAAAGTCAGCACGCCAAGAGAAAATTTAGAAGCGATTTTATTGACTACTAGCTCGATATTTGGCTTTTTTAGCTCTGCATTTTGGAGTAAATTTATAAGCTGATTTAGATAAGAATTTTTAAAAATTTCCTTTGCTTCGTAGATGATTTGTCCATTTTGACAAATGACACCACTTTTCACCTCTTGCCCCACTCCCAAGGTCACAGGCAGGCTCTCTCCCGTTAGACTTGAGCTATCCACGCTTGCCTCGCCACTAAGCACCACTCCATCAAGTAGCGCCCTCTCACCTGATCTAAGCATGATCTTTTCGCCCAAATTTACATCTCTTGGCTCTTTTAAAATATCCTTACCATCTTCTAAAACGCACACCTTTGTAAGCAGCATATCATTTAAGAAATTTGAAGTCTCAAGCGCCTTTTTCTTACCCAAAATTTCTAAAAATTTACCGATAAAAACAAAGGTAATGATCATCGCAACCGAGTCAAAATAGCTCTCGCCACTCCTCGTAAACATCGCAAAAATGGAGTAGATATAGGTTATACTAGCTCCGGTGATAACGAGCAAATCCATATTTGGTGAAGCGTTTTTTATGGCTATCTTCGCTCCTTTAAAAAACTCACTACCAGTATAAAAAAGCACAGGCGTTGCTAATACAAACTGCGCAAAGCTTAAAATATCTTTTATATCGCCTCTTATGCCACTAAAATACCCGCTATACTGAGCAATGGCCAGCCACATAATGTTCATCGTAGCAAAGATACCAACTAGCGCTTTTGTGTAAAAATTTCTTCTTTTCTTAGCTAGTTCGTCCTCTTTTTGACTCGTAGCATAGGGCTTTGGAACGTAACCAACGGCATAAATTTTTTCAATTATTTGCTCTACCAAAAGCTCTTGCTCATCAAAAACAATGACCGCCTTTTGATTAAGCGAGTTGATATTTACCTCCAAGACGCCAGGTAAGTTAAAAAGTGCCTTTTCAAGTAGCCAGATGCAAGCTGAGCAAGTGATGCCATCGATTAAAAATGAAATTTGACTAAAGTCGCCCTCTTTTGTCACAAGCTCACTAAAATTTGCCGCTAAATTTTTGATATTTGCACCGTTGCTTGCCGGTGTAAGTGTATTTTTACCAAGACGTTCATAAAACTCGCTAAGCCCATTTTCATTTAAAATTTCATAAACGCCTTTGCAACCAACACAGCAAAATTTAAGTCCGCCTTCATTTGAGATCATCACGCTTTCATCAAATTTTAATCTACAATGAGCACATCTACTTTGTGGCATTTTTACTTTCTTTTATCTAAAATTTTTACCAATATTATTGCATCAAATGCCTATTACGCACCATAATTTAAATACATAAATTTGAAGCAGACAAACTGCAAAAATAGGCATAAATTTCTTCTTTTATTATCGTTATAAAATGGCGAGATTATAGCAAATCAACCATTTTTGAGCAAAAATTTCATTTTATACCATTTCTTGACAACAAAGTTTTATTTTTATAAAATGCCAAAACTTTCAAAAGCTTCTTTTTGAAACCTAGAAATTCTGCAAAATTATCCCCGCATTTAAAGAGGAAATATGGAAAATAACCAAACCGAGCAAAGTGCTGCTCAAAACACAAAAACCACAAAAAAACATCAAGCATCAAGAACACACATACCAGTAGACGGACACAAGATCGAAGAGCTAAGAACGCTTAGCTTAGATGAGCTAGTGCAGATCGCAAATAGCGTTGGTGTCGAAAATCCACGCGAATTTCGTAGGCAGGATTTGATATTTGAGATACTAAAAACCCAGACAAAACAAGGTGGCTTTATACTATTTACTGGAATTTTAGAAATCACAAACGAGGGCTACGGCTTTTTAAGAGCCGTTGATGCAAATTTAAGCGACAGCTCAAACGACGCCTACGTTTCAAACTCTCAAATCCGCAAATTTACACTTCGTGTAGGCGACATCATCACCGGCCAAGTAAGAGAGCCAAAAGATCAGGAAAAATACTACGCCCTTTTAAAGATCGAAGCGGTAAATTACATGCCTCTAGCAGACGCAAAAGAGAGGCCGTTATTTGACAACTTAACCCCACTATTTCCAACCGAAAAGCTAAATTTAGAGTATGATCCGATGAAGCTAACGGGCCGTGTGCTTGACCTTTTCACGCCTATCGGTAAAGGTCAGCGTGGCCTCATTGTCGCACCTCCAAGAAGCGGTAAAACTGAGCTTATGAAAGAGCTAGCTCACGGCATCGCTAAAAATCACCCAGAAGCCCAGCTCATGGTGCTTCTAGTAGATGAGAGACCAGAAGAAGTTACAGACATGCAGCGCTGCGTAAAAGGTGAGGTATTTAGCTCGACATTTGACCTGCCAGCACTTAATCACGTCCGCGTAGCAGAGCTAGTCATCGAAAAGGCAAAACGTCTAGTTGAGATGGGCAAAGACGTCATCATCTTGCTTGATAGCATAACCCGTCTAGCACGCGCCTACAACACAGTAACCCCGCCAAGCGGCAAGGTACTAACAGGCGGCGTGGACGCAAACGCACTTCACAAACCAAAACGCTTTTTTGGTGCAGCTAGAAACATCGAGCATGGGGGCTCATTAACCATCATCGCAACTGCTCTAATAGACACTGGTTCACGTATGGACGAAGTTATATTTGAAGAGTTTAAAGGCACTGGAAACAGCGAGATCGTGCTTGACCGCAATATCTCAGACCGCAGAATTTACCCAGCTATCAACGTGCTAAAATCAGGCACTAGAAAAGAAGAGCTACTTCAAAAGCCTGATGAGCTTCAAAAAATTTGGGCTATTCGCTCTGCAATCGCGACAATGGATGACGTCGAAGCGCTTAAATTCTTGTATGCAAAAATGTTAAAAACAAAAGACAATAAAGAGCTTCTCTCTATCCTAAACGAGTAAATTTAACTGAGCTTGAAGCAGTTGCTTTGAGCTCAAATTTTTTTTACCTAAAATATCAAGCTAAAAATATCTTAGAAATTTTGAATTTTCTAACTCTTGCTATTATAAAAGAGATTACGATTTTTAAACGATTATTTACTAAATTTTTCTATGTCTTGATTGATCAAATTTTCATATTCGCAAAGCTCGTTGCAAGTCTTTTTACTCTGCTCTATAAGCTCATCAAATTTAAATCCAAGCATCACAATACGATAAAGGTTTGGCTTGTATTTTCGCCAGTTGTAAAGCGTAGCAACATCAACGTCTAGATGATAAGCCATATCACGTTTTGTCATCTTAGCCACTTTACACTCCTTTTTTTGAGTGATTTTATAAATTTTATTCTGATAAGAAAACAATTGAATTATTTTATGTTTTTTATATATTTAATTGAATATTTAAACTTTATTTAATCCAATAAAATTTAGAATACCAGCCAAACATTTTTAAATAAGGAGTAAAAATGAAAAATGTAGTTTTAAAAGTTGCTTTAGGATTAAGCCTGGCTAGTGCTGCTGCTTTAGCACAAGGAGCGTTCATTGGGATCGAAGGAGATTACTCTTTTAATTCAAAATTAACAGCAAAAAGCGATAATGACACAACAAAAGTCAAAAAAGCTCAACCAGGTATTGGACTAAAAGCTGGCTATGATTTTGATAGTTTTAGAGTTTATGGAGCTTACATATATGACTTTCAAGCCAAAAAATCACTTGGTGATGAAGATGGCACAGTAATAAAATGGAGTACGCATAAATTTCTAGTAGGCGCAGACTATACACCAGAATTGACAAAGGACATAAAACTAGTTCTTGGTGGCTACACTGGCTACTCAAAGCTTAAAATGGATGTATTTGACACTCATGATGGCTCGGAAAAAGCTAACACAAATGGCTGGATACTAGGTGCAAGAATTGGTACTGAATACTCTATCAACGAAAACAATGCAGTTGAGTTTGGTCTAAAAGCAGATAGAACAAAATATAGCTCTATAACAAAATATGATAATGCAAAAATAAAAGAGACAAATGTAGGTCTTTATTTGGGATATACATATAAATTTTAATCGCTCACAAGCTCAAATTTAAGAGTAAATTTGAGCTTTTTATTTAAAAACGAACTATAAATTTAAAAGTTTTTCTAAATTTTCGCCGTCCAAGCGATAGTTTCTCCACTCAAGAGATTGATTTTTAGCACCCATACTTTCATAAAATTTAATGCTTGGCTCATTCCAGTTTAGGCAGCACCACTCAAGCCTTTTTAAATTTTCATCATTACAAATTTGAGCTAAAAATTTAAAAAATGCCTTGCCGATGCCTTGATTTCTAAACTCTTTTTTGACGTAAATGTCCTCAAGATAAATTCCACCAAGCCCCAAAAATGTAGAAAATGTGTAAAAATAGATAGCATAGCCAATTATCACACCTTCACTCTCGCAGACAAGGGTCTTTGCGTGATTTTTATTAAAGATAGAGTCTGCAAAAATTTCATTTGTAAAAGTGACTTGATCGCTCATCTTTTCATAGCTGGCAAGCTCTCTTACAAGCTCGCATATCACGTCTATATCAGCTCTAGTCGCTTTTCTTATTTGAAATTTCATTAGTTATCACCAAAAAGTGCTTTTAAGTCTTTGATTGGCTCATTATTTTCTGCATTACTACTAGTTTTTGAGCCAAGTTCATTTAGCTCGATCTCATAGCCAGTTAGCATGCTTGCCAGGCGGATATTTATACCGTTTTTGCCGATCGCCTTGCTCTTTTGTTCGCTCGCAAGTGTCACGATTGCCTTATTTTCTTCGATCTTTACAGATGTGATGATCGCAGGCGCCATAGCGCGAGCCACCAAGATCGCTGGCTCTGTGGTGTATTCGATCGCATCGATGCTCTCACCGTGGAGCTCTTTACTTACGGCATTTATCCTAACACCCTTTGTACCGACTGTTGCGCCGACTGGATCAATGTTTGGAGTGGTTGAGATTAGCGCTACTTTAGCTCTTTCGCCAGGAATTCTCGCACTTCCTTGGATGATGATGCCACCATCTTTTATCTCAGGCACCTCTGAAGTTAGCAGTGCTTCAAGAAATTTTGGCGAAGTCCTTGAAAGCTCAACCTTTATACCTAAATTTTTATCTGTAAAAACTTTTCTAATGACCGCTTTTACCACGTCGCCTACTTTAAATTTCTCGCCTTTTATGCGGTTTTTGCGTGGCAAGATGGCACGAAGCTCGTCTATCTCGATAAAAGTGTTTTCGTCATTATCGACTCTAACAACTGGTCCAAAGACCATGTGACCGCTCATTTCATTATATTTTTGTAAAATTTTCTCTTCTACTAGGCGCTGGATGTGATACTCAAGCTCCTTGTGAAGCGTTTGAGCTGCGGTCCTTCCAAGGTTATCAAGACTTAGCTCGTAAGTGAGCTCATCTCCGATCTCTACGCCACTGTCTATCTTTTTAGCCTCTTTTAAGCTTAAAAAGTGCTCATTATCCTCTTCAAGCCTCTCATCGTCGTTTGCTACGATTGAAATTTTTTGATAAAGCTTTAAATTTTTATTTGCATCGATACTCACGTCATACTCATAATTTTCGCCATAAACCCTTTTTGCAGTATTTATCAAGGCTCTTATAACGCGCTCTTTTACATCTTCTATCTCTAAATTTTTCTCATTTGCAATTGACTCGATGATATCTGAAATTCTTTCCATTTTTTCTCCATTGTGACGATAAATTTCGGGGATTTTTCGTGAAGTTTTGAAATTATACATAAGCCATACTTTTAATAACTTTAAGCTTGTTATTAACTTTTATTTAATCCTTTTTTTATGATGATTTGGGTATATTGACCGATTAAAATTTAAGATTTTGAAAGGATTAAAAATGGAGCTAAAACTTGCAAGAGCCGAATTAGACGCAAAACCAAAAACGATTTCGCTAGAAAAAATAGAGGCAGCTGTCGAAAAAGAGGGTCAGAAAATTTTCTATTTTGATAAAGAAAACACACACAAACAACTAATCGCCTTAGTCGAGCACTTTGAAGAAAAAGGGCTAGGCGTCTATCACAGAACCGTAAAATACGGACTTGATGATAGCGACTACATGTATGAAGTGCATATACTTTAATGAGTAAAAAACTCTTTATCCAAACTTTAGGCTGTGCTATGAATGTTCGTGACAGCGAGCATATCATAGCTGAGCTCTCACAAAAAGAAGACTACTCCTTAACACAAAATATAGAAGAAGCTGATTTAATCCTTATAAATACTTGCTCGGTTCGTGAAAAGCCAGTTCATAAGCTCTTTAGCGAAGTCGGAGCCTTTGAAAAAGCCAAAAAAAGAGGTGCTAAAATAGGCGTTTGTGGCTGTACTGCAAGCCATTTGGGTAGTGAAATTTTTAAGCGCGCACCTTATGTTGATTTTGTCCTTGGCGCAAGAAATGTTAGTAAGATCACAAAGGCAGTAAATACGCCTAAATTTATCTCAACCGACATCAACCACGACGAGAGCGAATACGCATTTGGCGAGTTTAGAGGCTCACCATATAAAAGTCATATCAACATCTCGATCGGATGTGATAAAAAATGCACCTACTGCATCGTCCCACACACCAGAGGCGATGAAATTTCTATCCCTTCAAGCCTCATTTTAAAAGAGGTAGAAAAGGCTGCAAACAGCGGCGCAAAAGAGATATTTTTACTAGGGCAAAATGTCAATAACTACGGTAAAAGATTTTCGGGCATGCAAGAAAATATTGATTTTAGCGACCTTTTAGTAAAGATAAGCGAGATAGATGGCGTTGAGAGGATAAGATTTACAAGCCCACACCCACTTCACATGGATGATAAATTTCTCGAAATTTTCACTAATAACCCTAAAATTTGCAAGTCTATGCACATGCCACTTCAAAGCGGAAATACCAAAGTTTTACGCGAGATGAAGCGCGGATACACAAAAGAGTGGTTTTTGGACCGCGCGCTAAGGCTTAGAAAAATGTGCCCAGATGTGAGCATCTCAACTGATATCATCGTCGCATTTCCAGGCGAGAGTGATAGCGAGTTTGAAGATACGATGGATGTGCTTGAGCAAGTTAGATTTGAGCAAATTTTTAGCTTTAAGTATTCGCCTCGTCCGCTTACAAAGGCAGCTACTTTCACAAATCAAATAGATGATAAAACCGCTTCAACAAGGCTTACTCGCCTACAAAATCGCCACAATGAAATTTTAGACGAGATCGTGGCGGCACAAAAAGATAAAATTTTTGATGTATATTTTGAAGAACTAAGAGCAAATGGCGGCGTTGCTGGGCGAAGCTTTAATAACTTTTTAGTTCAAGTCGATGGAAGCGAAGAGCTTCTTGGCACTACACAAAAAATCAAGATCACAAACCCAAAACGAATGGTTTTGTATGGCGAGCTGCAAATTTAAAAACACATTTGAAAAGCTCGCCCTAAATGTTGGCGTCTTTTTCATCTACATTTTGATATGGCTCATTTTTCTAACCTGCAAAAAGAGCTACACTCCAAATTTCTTACCGCAAAATGGCTGCGTCGTCGTCTTTTGGCACGGCAGGCTTAGCTTTATGAGCTTTGCTTACAGACACTGGTGGAGCAGTCAAAACAGAAAACAAGGCAAGGTGATAATAAGCGACCACAAAGATGGCGAGCTAATCACCAGAATAATCAAATTTTTTGGCATCGGCACCATTAGAGGCAGCAGCTCAAAAGGCGGTGCAAGGGCGCTTATAGAAGCCTTAAGGGAAATAAAGCAAGGTCACGACGTCATCATCACGCCAGATGGCCCACGCGGTCCAAGACACAGCGTAGCAGACGGAGCTGCGGTGATCGCACAAAAGTCATCTTGTGAAATTTATGCTCTAAATTACGAAGCAAGATCGTTTTGGGAGTTTAAAAGCTGGGATAAGATGATACTTCCAAAACCATTTTCAACTATAAATTTTAGCCTTTCAGCCCCTTTTAGTGTGGAAAATTTGGAGCAAAAAGAGGCAAAAGAGAAGATACAAAACGAACTTTGGCAGGCCTCGAAAAACGACGGTGGTAAGAGCGTGGAGCAAAACCAAGAGGATTTTAGAGCAAATTTAAAAATTTGGTGGAAAAAGTATGCTCATAAAAATCCGCAAATAAGCGACGAGATAAGAGAAATTTTGGACGAAATTTATGAAAAATAAACTATCTATTTTTATAGCCATTTTTCTAATTATTTTATTTGGGCTATTTTTTTACAGCGACAACTCCTATAAGCTCGCTCTTGAAGCAAAATTTTTATACGAAAACAAAGAGTACGAAAAAGCCTTAAATTTAAGCCAAAAAGCACTTGATATAGATATTTATAACAAAATGGCAAATACTGTGCTAAATCAAAGCAAGGCTGCTATCAAATTTAGCTCATACATAAAAAATGGCAAAGAGTATCTTGAGCGTATCAAAAAAATGAGCCAAAGTAGCGTCAGCAAGGCTGATAGTGAGCGCATTAAGATGATGTGTGATGTGATGATAGAGGATTTTGACGACCTTAAAAACTCGGCCCTACTTGATAATGAGCTAAAAAATGAAGCTTTAAATACAAAAGAGATTTTCGTTAAGCTTAAAAACGAGCTGTTTTAAACTTATTTAATCCCTTTTTAGCTACCATAACGAAAATTATGCACTAAATTTAGGAGATTTATGTCTTTTAGCGTCAAAAAGCTTTTTTCTAACCTTTTTTTAAGCGTCGTGTTGGAGGGCAATGAGTGCATATTCTTCGGTCAGGTCTTTAGAAATGGCAAACTTTTAAAAACCATAAACGCCAAATTTACAGATATAAATATCGATAATATCGATGAAAAAATCATAAAATACATAGAAGAGCAAGAAAAATCATATTTTGGTGTATATGTTTCAGTTTTTTTTAACGACGACTCGCAAGGCGCGCTTCCTAGTGTTAGCTTCGATGAATACAAAAAATTTAATATAAATACTAAAAATCTTACAAGCCTTATCATGCAGGATAGCTGGAGTATTTATGCAAATTTAAACGCTATAAAAAAATATAAAAATTTATTTGGGCAAGATAGTGTAGATCTCATCTACTCACCTATTGCCCTACTCTTTCACGAGCTTTTAAAACGCGGAATTTCTCCAAAAATTACACTTTATCTTTATATCCATGCACATTCGTTTACGCTTGCGATATTTAAAGATAAACAAATGAAATTATCCACTTTTTTAAATATGGCTGGTATTGAGGAAACTAATCAGGAAGCTGAAAGCCTAAAAGAAGAAGATATAACAGATATTGATAACTTAATAATTAAAGAAGAAAATGACGCAACGTCGCTTGATGATTTTAAAAGTTTAGATGATTTTTTAAGTGATGATAAACCAAAAGAATTTGAAGATCTAAATTATGAACTAAATATGCCAGTTTCTACAAATGTAGAAAAATCGGTTGCTATTTTTGGGTATGACATGAAGATGTTTGATTACATCGTAAAGGCTGTAAAAGAATTTTACGAAAATCCTCTCTACGGCGGTGATTTTATTGAACAAATAATTGTTTTTGAAAATACAAAAACAAGTGCAACTTTTTTACAATATCTGCAATCTGAGCTTCTAGTGGAGACTTCAGTGTATCCAGTGAATACAAATCATATTATGAATGAAATTATGCAAGAAGAGATAATATTATGAGATTTAGCTTTATTGCCCCAGAGCCAAGACCACTTATATCTATCTTTAGCAAAATTTGGCTAAGCCTTATAAGCTTTGTGTTTGTAGCTCTTTTGGCAACAAATTTCTTTATACTTTACAAAAATTATTCAGTTGAAAAAAATATAAATTTTTTATCAAATGAGCAAAAAGAACTTAGTCAAAAAATAGTCACAACAGATGAAATTTCAGCTAAGCTCGCCGTACAAATAGAATCTGCAAATGATATTTTCACATCAAATTCTATTCTCAAGCAAAGCTTGCACAATCTTTTTGATCTAGTGCCTGATAGCATAACGCTTGAAGAGGTTTTTATGGATAAAAACTCACTCATCATTCGTGGTATAACGCCGACAAAAGATGTATTTAACCAGCTTCTAGCTTCACCTTTAAGATCTATTTTTACGACTTCAAATACTAGCTTTTATCAAAGTAAAAACGGCTGGTACGGCTTTATAAGCACAAATAAAATTGATAATTCTGAGGGATACAATGAGTAAAAAAGATACGAGCTTAGAAAAAATAGATCCCGTCAAGCTTTTACTTTTTATATTTGCTTTTATTGTAGTTTGTTTCATTATGATATTTGGTTTTATCGTGCCAAATATAAAAGAATTTAAAAGCCTAACTAGACAAAATTATTCACAAACCTCATCTTATACAAAAGTAAAAAATGAATTTGAAGCTAAATTTAAAGCCCTTGAAGCAACTAAACAAAAAGATGGAGCTATCATTTCAGCTTTTGAGAATAAATTTGATAAAGATAAATTTATAGAATTTGCCTCTAAATTTTTCAGTGAAGTAAGCCTTAGTAAAATAGAAGAAAGTGATAATAACGCTAGTGAGAAATTTTTTAGATTTCGCCTAAATGTAACTAGCTCTCTAAGGACACCACAAAAATTTTATGACTTTTTAGATGCGCTTAGCAGCTATGACAGTATCGTAAAGACCGAATTTCCTATCGTCATGAAAGGCGAAAAG
>NZ_PIRR01000022.1:0-28167 GCF_003048555.1 Campylobacter concisus
TGTTTAATTTTTACAAATATTTTATTTGTAATGTTATTAAAATATAAATTTTTCGTAAATTTTTTCATAAAAATTTAAAATATATTTTCATATAATGATAACCATTTTTATAATATTAAAAATTTTTTAAGGGATGATAAATGAATAAATTTCGCATTAGTGCGGTGCTTTGTTTTGCTATTTCTGCTTTAAATGCTACTGATGTAAGCTTGGATGGAATTAGCATTGAAGATAGCGCAGACGATGGTTATAGAGCCACAACGAGTGAGGTGGGCAAGACAAATACGCCAATTCTTGAGATACCACAGACAGTAAACGTCGTAACCCAGCAGCAACTAAAAGATAAAAAACCAGAGACCCTAGCCGAGAGTCTTCAAAATGTAAGCGGCGTTAGCTACGGAAATACCACGGGCGGCATCTTTGACTCGATCATAAAAAGAGGATTTGGTGGCGGACGCGACGGCTCGATCATGCGAAACGGCGTGCCCGCTAGCGTCATGCATAGCTTTAACAAAACCGTAGAAAGCGTCGAAGTGCTAAAAGGTCCGGCTAGCTTGCTCTACGGCGCGCAAGAACCTGGCGGCATCATAAATATGGTCACCAAAAAGCCAAAATACGACTTCTCAAACGAAATTTGGGCGGGTATCGGCAACCATGCCTACTGGAACGCGGGCTTTGACGCCACGGGGCCGATAGCCGATAGCGGTTTTGCTTATAGATTTATATTTGATACTATGCAAAAGGACTACTGGAGAGAATTTGGCGAATATAAAAATGTTCTCTTTGCACCCTCACTTTCGTATAAAGGCGATGATTACCGCATAAATTTAGCCTATGCGCACACACGCTCGACCGATCCGATCGACCGAGGTATGTATCTCATTCCAAGCACTGGCAAGCTACTGCCGATAGATAAGAAAAGACGCCTTGACGAGCCATTTAATAAGCTAAAAACAAAGCTTGACACGCTAGATGTAAATTTTGAGAAAAATCTCGGCGAAAACTGGCTACTAAAGGGTGCTTATGCATTTTCTCGTTCAAAACATGAGTATGGTCACATAAGGCTAATGAACGTAAATCTAAATAATGGCACGGCAACTAGACGAAATGAATACTACGACGGATTTATCCACCGAACACATGCTGGATCACTAAATTTAAACGGCTATGTTAAAACAGGTGAGATAGAACACAACTTACTCTTTGGCATAGACGCAAAGGAATACTACCGCTATAGACCAGGTGGCCTAAAAGATACGGGTAACCACTTAAGCATAAACATATATCATCCTATCTATGGAAGAGTAGGACTACCAACTGCCAGGGAGTCAAGCATTCAGTATCAAAAGCTAAAAACTATCGGATTTTACGCACAAGATAGCATAAATTTAACTGAAAACTTGATCTACTCTTTAGGAACTAGGTATGAATACTACGACCAAGTAGCTCGAGGTACAACTAGTGGACCAAATAGCACAGATCAGCAAGATGGCAAATTTACGTGGCAAACTGGACTTTTATATCTACTAACGCCTCAGTGGTCGGTCTATACCAACTACGCACAAAGTTTCAACCCGCAAATGGCGATCAGCGGCGACGACATTGGCGACATAAAGCCTGAAGAGGGCAAAAGCGTCGAGCTTGGGACTAAATTTCAAAACGATAGTATAACGGCAAGTGCAGCGGTCTTTAACATCAATAAGAAAAACATCATGCGTACCGTAAATAGCGTAAGTACGCCAGTGGGCGAGGCGCGCTCTAGAGGATTTGAGTTTGACTTTAACGGCCGCGTGACGCAAGGGCTAAGCGTGGGCGCTAGCTACGCATACACTAAAACCGAGGTGCGCAAGGATAGCGGCGCGTTTGCCGTGCTAGTGGGCAAACCGCTAGAAGCCACGCCAAAGCACCAAGCTAGCCTCTTTGCCAACTACGACTTTAGCCATCTAGGCGCAAAAGGCCTAAGGATCGGCGGCGGAGCGAGGTATTTTGGCTCATGGTACACCTACTACATGAGGACGAATCTACCGGCCGTACCTGCGGGAACTGGCTTTAAGATGGACGATGCCGTCGTTTACGACGCATTTATCAGCTACGATACTAAGATTGCAGGCTACGAGACGAATTTCGCCTTTAACGTCAAAAACTTGACCGACAAGCTCTACTACACATCTTCATCGACCGGCACGCAGGCTAATATTATACCGATACAGCCGGGGTATGCGAGGCAGTTTATGCTAACAGCTAGCGTTAAATTCTAAATTTACTAGGCCTTTTGGCTTAGTAAATTTTCTTTAAATTTAGCAATTTTCGTTAAAATCGCCTCAAAATTTAAAGGAAATTTATGAAACAAACTATCACCGAGAAAATATTTTCAGATCACGTTGGCAAAGAGGTAAGCGCAGGAGAGATCATCGAAAGTAAGATCGACATGATCATAGGCAACGACATCACGACGCCTATTTCGATCAAGCAGTTTGAGCGAAGCGGCGCTAAAAAGCTAGCCAATCCAGACGGCTTTGCTATCGTGATGGATCACTACATCCCGACAAAAGATATCTTAAGCGCCAACCAAGCCAAAATTTCACGCGAATTTGCCTACAAACACGA
This sequence comes from Campylobacter concisus, assembly GCF_003048555.1. Taxonomy (GTDB): domain Bacteria; phylum Campylobacterota; class Campylobacteria; order Campylobacterales; family Campylobacteraceae; genus Campylobacter_A; species Campylobacter_A concisus_AO. The sequence continues at coordinate 2,608 of NZ_PIRR01000022.1, forward strand.
CCTTAAAAACTATTTTGACGAAAAAGATATGGGCATTGAGCACGCGCTCTTGCCTGAAAAAGGGCTAGTCATCCCAGGCGACGTTATCATCGGCGCAGACAGCCATACCTGTACGCACGGCGCTCTTGGAGCATTTAGTACTGGTATGGGTAGCACCGACCTAGCTTATGCGATGATCACTGGTAAAAACTGGTTTAAAGTGCCTGAGAGCATCAAGGTCATCTTTAAAGGCAAGCTTGATAAGCACGTTTATGGCAAGGATCTCATCCTTGAGATCATCCGTCAAATAGGCGTTGATGGCGCACTTTACAAGGCGCTTGAGTTTAGCGGTGAGGTGATAGAGGGCCTTAGTATGGATGATAGATTTTCAATGTGCAACATGGCGATTGAAGCTGGTGCAAAGAGCGGTATCATCGCGGTTGATGAGATCACAAAAGAGTTTTTAAAAGATAAAAATTTACGCGATAAACCAAGATTTTTCTACTCAGACGAGGGCGCAAAATACGACAAAATTTTAGAGATTGATGTGACTAATCTTGATCCAGTTATCGCATATCCATTTTTGCCAAGCAACGGCAAGAGCGTAAGGCAGGCGGTTCGTGACGATCTAGCTATTGATCAAGCATTTATCGGTTCATGCACAAATGGCCGTCTAAGCGACCTGCGTATCGCAGCACAAATTTTAAAAGGCAAAAAAGTAGCTCGCAAGACAAGGCTTATCATCACTCCAGCGACGCAAAAGATCGCAAGAGCTGCCGAAAAAGAGGGCTTAATTGACATTTTCATTGATGCAGGAGCAGTTGTGAGTAACCCAACATGTGGAGCTTGTCTTGGCGGATATATGGGAATTTTAGGTGCAAATGAGCGCTGTATCTCGACGACGAATAGAAATTTTGTCGGACGTATGGGCGATAGAACGAGTGAAATTTATCTAGCCAACTCAGCAGTTGTAGCGGCCTCAGCCATAGCAGGTAAAATCGCCGATCCAAGGGACTTATAGGCGTTAGCTTTTAAGTATCTTTGAATGAGTTAGAAATTTTCACACTTCAATAAACTAGATGTTTTATCTTGTGTGAAAATTTCGTCACAACATCCAAATCTATCTTAAAATCTTGCCGCTCTAGGCTTGTTTTTATATCAAATAAAATTTAAAAGTGCCTCTTCTAAAAAGCTTTTATTCTTCTAATTGACAAAATTGAGTTAATTCCTTTTGAAATATCAAAAAATTTAAAGTATTTGTATGGATTAATTTAACCGGTAAATTTGACTGTTTTTACAAATTTGCCGGTTATTTTTAGCGCATTAAAACGCTGTTATCGTAGCCAAAAGACCAAAGATTATGCCTGGAAAGTTTGCAGCAGAAAGTGGATAGTCTTTTTTAGCTTTTAATAGGCCGTAACTTGTCCAGATTGTGCAGTTTAGTGCAGCCGCTAGTGGCTGTATAAAAGGCGTCTTGTTGCCGTCAAGGTTACCCATTATTTGTGGGATGTATGAAAAGTACATAACAACTGATAGGCATGTGCCGATCCAGCCTAAAATTTGTAGATTTTTTTCGCTCATTGCTTCTCCTTAAATAAAAGCGCCATTATATCTTTTTTAATCATGGCAAGCAAATGGATAAAATAGCCATGATTTTTACTGCGATTAAGATGGTTTTAGTAAAATTGAGCATTTTAAAAGGATAAAAATGCCAGATATAGTATATGACAAAGCAAAATGGCATTGGGGTGCGAAAGATGCGCCGACTGATATACCGCATGAAAACGGTGCGACACACATTGCATTTTTCTTTCGCTGGTGCATGGAACACAAATTTTATTCAAAGGAATTTGCGGCAGATTTTGCGGACGATATAGCACAGATGGACGAAAATTTTAACTATCGTCAGTATCTTTTTGACGCTATGGACGGCGTACTTGGAAGTGCGGAGCTAAATACTGCTGGTAAAGCCTTTGCAAAAGCTTACTATACGACCGATCGGACAAAATTTGCCAAAATGTATGGTTGGTATTTGCAGGATTATACGGATTTTGTTTCGCAAAAATTTGGTGAAAAATACTTTGATAACGCCTATTTTTATATAGAAAACTCACAAGAAAACTATGCCTTGATCAAAGCTATCATTGATCGTCGCTACGAGGAATTTTTAACAATGAAAAGGGCAAGGCAGGCTTAAATTTTACAAGTAGGATAAACAAAAATAAGTTTTTATAACATATTTTTGGTAGATCAAAGCCGCTTTTAGCTAAATTTAGCCTCATAACTTTCTTAAGGGAAAAGATGCAAACTTGCGTGATTTTAGCAGGTGGCAAAAGCTCGCGTATGGGGCAAGATAAGACACTTTTGCCATTTGGTGGTTTTAAGACGCTTACTCATTATGAGGTTGCGAAATTTAGCAAAGTTTTTGACGAAGTTTATGTAAGCTCAAAATTTGAGAAATTTAGCCCGCCACTAAAGCTTATAAAAGATGAAAATAGCAATAACTATTCGCCAATGCTCGCACTTTACTCTATTCTTAAAAATTTTGATCATAGTGTTTTTGTGATACCAGCTGATATGCCATTTTTTGATCTTAAAAGCTTAGAGGAGCTTGCTAAATTTAAAGATGAATTTGATATGGTCGTGGCTAGTGATAACGAGCACATTCACTCGCTTTGTGGTTTTTTTAGCCCAAGGCTTGCCACTTTGGCTCATGAGTTTTATTTAAAAAATGAGCATAAAATCGGACTTTTGAGAAAAAGCTGTAAATGCAAAGTCGTAAATTTTAAAGATAGTGAGCAGTTTTTTAACGTTAATTTCCCTGACGAATACGAAATGGCAAAGAAAATCCAAGAAAAGAAGATAGATGATGAGTAAAATTTTATTATTTTTAAGCCTTGGTCTTAGTTTTTTGATGGCAAGTGGGTTAGATGATTTTAAAAGGGCACAAGAGCTGGAGCAAAGCGGCGATATAAAGGCTGCGATGCAAATTTATAAAGAGCTAGCCAAAAGCTCTTTAAACGAGCAAAGCGTGATACAAAATGTGCAAGCAAGCGAGCCAGCGCCAAGAGAGGCGAAGCTAAAGCAAGCTGATCTTTTAAGAGAAGATAAAAGTGGTAAAAATTTACAAAATGCACTTGGTATCGAGCTTTATAAATTTAACTACCTTTTGCCAGTAACTTATGCTAAAAATGTGCCAGATGATGAGCGAAAAAGCATTGAAACTAAGTTTCAAATAAGCCTTGCAAAGCCGTTGTTTTATGACCTGTTTGGGTTTAGAGAGAGCCTTGTGGCGGCCTACACGCAGACATCTTGGTGGCAGATAACAAGAACTTCAGCACCGTTTCGTGAGACGAACTATCAGCCAGAAATTTTTCTAAATTTTGCTTCGCCAAAATATTTGGATCAAATAGGTGTTAAAAACCTAAAATTTGGACTTTTGCATGAGTCAAATGGACGAGATGGTAGCAATTCAAGAAGCTGGAATAGAGCTTATGTGCAAAGTGATTTTGTTTTTGGCAAGCTTAGCATTTCGCCAAGAGCTTGGATGGTAGTGGGCAATAAGGGCGATAATAAAGATATATTAAAATACATAGGACACGGCGATGTAAGGCTTAGCTACAACCTTAATGATCACATTTTTAGCCTAATGCTAAGAAATAACTTACATTTTGATAAAACAAATAAAGGTGCTGCTGAAATTTCATATATGTTTCCTATCTTCTCAACCGGAGTTTATGGCTATTTACAGTATTTTACGGGATATGGCGAGAGTTTGATTGATTATAATAGACATACTGATAAATTTGGTCTTGGTTTTGTTATTTTAAAATAAGCTAAAAATTTTAAGCTTATAAAATGGCTAAATTTAGGCAAATAGTCATAAATTTACTCAAATATGTCAAAAAAATTTAACTAATCAAAAAACTTAAAAATATTAGAAAAAATACAAGCAAATTTTGCTAAAATCTTAAGCAAAATCTCAGAGCAAAGGAGTTTTTATGAGCGGAATCTCACTAATTGTCTGTTTTGTTGTAGCCATCATACTTATGATCGTTATGATCTCTAAGCTAAAAGTGCATCCATTCTTGGCACTTATGAGCATTTCTTTGGTTCTTGCGATCGTCGCAGGCATCGATCTGTCCAAGATCCCAGCGATGATAGGTGTCGGCTTTAGTGGCACATTTAAGAGTATCGGTATCGTTATTATCTTTGGAACGATCATCGGTACCGTGCTTGAAAAAACGGGAGCTGCTTTAAAGCTAGCTGATATGGTCGTAAAGCTAGTCGGACAAAAGCGTCCAGAGCTTGCCATGCTCATCATGGGCTGGGTTGTTGGCATACCGGTATTTTGCGATAGTGGATTTGTCGTTTTAAACTCTATTCGCGAGGCACTTTATAAGAAAATTTCAGCAAGCCCAGTCGCGATGTCAGTCGCACTTAGTGGCGGTCTATACGCATCTCACGTCTTCATCCCGCCAACTCCTGGCCCAATAGCAGCTGCAGGAACACTTGGTCTTGGCGGAAATCTGCTCCTTGTCATCATCATGGGAACAGTCGTTTCAGTGCCTGTGTTGATAGCTGTTTATTTCTTTTCAAAGAGTGTTGGCAAAAGCGTGACTATCAGCGACAAAGATGCTGACGCTACTATCACAGCTAGTTACGAAGAGCTTTTAAAGAAATTTGGCACGCTACCTAGCGGATTTTTGAGCCTTGCTCCTATCATCATGCCTATCATTTTTATGGCGATCGGCTCTATTGTCGATGTTTTAGCAAAACAAGGCATGTTTGATAAAACGGCTCTCTTGCCAAAGATACTTTTATTTTTAGGAAATCCTATCATTGCTCTTGCAATCGGCGTGATCTTTTGCGTGTTTTTATTAGTAGAAGCCAGAAAGATAAGAGAATTTGACCACATCACGAACGAATCTTTAAAGATCGCTGGACCGATACTCTTTATCACAGCAGCTGGCGGTGTTTTGGGTAATGTCATCACTGAGGCCGGCTTTGTAAATTTCATAAAAGAAAACGCAACCGCCATAAAAGCGATAGGAATTTTCTTCCCATTCATCATCTCGGCCGTACTAAAAACCGCTCAAGGAAGCTCGACCGTGGCTATCATCACGACAGCGTCTATCATGGGTGCGTTTAGTGCCGACAACTCACTCATGCAAACACTTGGCTTTACGACCGAGCTTTCGGCTGCACTTTGCGTCATGGCGATAGCATCTGGTGCGATGTGCGTATCTCACGCAAATGACAGCTACTTCTGGGTTGTGACAAATTTTAGCAAGATGAGCGCAGAACAAGGATATCGCACACAAACGGCTATGACGTTTATAATGGGCATCGTTGGTATAATTAGCGTTTACATATTATCTTTGGTGCTTTTATGAGAATTTTAGTTGCGATTGATTCATTAAAAGGCTCGCTTAGCTCGCTTGAAGCGGGCCTTGCTGTAAAAGAAGGACTAGAAGAGATCGGCTGCGAGGTCGTTGTCAAGCCTATCGCAGATGGTGGCGAAGGTAGTGTAGAGGCGATGGCCGATGCGCTTGGTGCGAAATTTATAGATACGATAGTTAAAAATCCACTTGGAATTGAAATTTTAGCTAGATATGCACTAAAAGATGACCTTGCTATACTTGAAATGTCAAGTGCTTCTGGCCTTACACTCATAAATCCAGATGAGAGAAATCCACTAAAAACTAGTACATTTGGCTTTGGTCAGATGATAAAAGATGCCATTGCTAAAGGTGCTAGAAAATTTATCATTGGCATCGGCGGAAGTGCGACAAATGACGCTGGTACAGGCATGCTTAGCGCACTTGGCTTTAAATTTTATGATAAAGATGGTGCTTTACTTGAAGGAAAAGGTGAGAATTTAGCCAAAATTTATGAGTTTACAGATGAAGAGGCACTAAAAGAGCTAAAGGAGTGCGAGTTTTTAATCGCCTGCGATGTAGATAATCCTCTTTATGGTATGAATGGAGCTGCTCACGTTTATGCCCCTCAAAAGGGTGCAAATGGCCGTATGGTAAAAGAGCTTGATGATGGGCTAAAACACTTTGCAACTCTTGTAAAGGAAAAGACTAATAGCAAATTTCACACACAAAAAGGCACTGGTGCCGCTGGCGGGCTTGGCTTTGCATTCGTGGCATTTCTAGGAGCGAAACTTCGCCCAGGCATCGAGATCATTACGCAGACTATTGCACTTGAAGATGAGATCAAAAAGGCTGATCTAGTCATCACTGGTGAAGGCCGTATGGACTTTCAAAGCTCAATGGGCAAGACACCAACTGGGGTTGCAAAACTAGCAAAAAAGTATCATAAGCCAGTGATCGCATTTGCTGGAAGCGTGCAAAAATGTGCCAAAGATTGCCACAAAAATGGGATTGATGCCTATTTTTGTATATTAAATGAGCCAGTGAGTCTTGAAGAAGCGATGAGAAAAGATGTCGCGATTAGAAATTTAAAGATGACAGCAGAGCAAGTCATTCGCCTTTATATGCTAAACCATAAAGCATAAATTTAAGAAGATAGAAGTTTATTTTCTATCTTTTTTCCACTTCTTTCTAAATTTTACTATCCAAATTCTATGTTTTAAGTGCTACAAAAATTCTCAAAATTTAATACATTTTGTAAAAATATAAAATAAACTTTAGAAAAAATATTTACTATGTTAAAATAAGAAAAAATTCTAAAAAGAAAGGAGAATTTTTTATGCAACAGACCTTAAATTCTCGTCGCAGCTTCATTGCAGCTGCAGGGTTATTTTTTGCTACGACCGCACTAAAGGCTGCACCAAAGGACTTTAGCGGTAGTAATGTTCGCTACGGCATGGCGATAGATCTAACAAGATGTGTTGGATGTCAGTCATGTACTATGAGCTGTATGTTAGAAAACGACGTTCAGCCAGGTGCTTTTAGAACCATCGTCTCTGAGTACGAGGCAAGAGATAAAAGCGGCAAAATGGCAGTCATTGCGTCACTTCCAAGACTTTGCAACCATTGCAACAATCCAGCCTGTATTAGTGTTTGTCCAACTGGTGCTAGCCATCAAAGAAGTAATGGTATAGTAAAGATTGATACAAAAGAGTGCATAGGCTGTGCGCTTTGCGTAGAGGCCTGTCCATATCACGCAAGATATCTTAGCCTGCATACCTATAAGGCCGATAAATGTACCTTTTGTGATCACAGACTAAGAGCAGGGCTTCAGCCAGCATGTGTAGAGAGCTGTGTGGGTGGTAGCCGTATAATAGGCGATCTTAATGATCCTAACTCAAATATTAGAAAATTTCTAGCCACACATGAGACTATGGTTATAGATAGCCCTAAAAATACAAATCCGCAGGTGTTCTACCACGGCGTTAGCGAAATTTTGGCTAAAAACGATAAGAAACTCGAGCTTAATAATGGATATAAAAAGGTTATCAGCTGGAGCGAAGAGATAGCACAGTAAAAGGAAATAAGTAATGCAAAGAAGAGAATTTTTAAAAAGATCAGCTGTACTCTCAACGGTAGCTACGAGCGCTGTGCTAGCAGATGGGGGAAAAGACGACTATAAACCGCAGTCAAACTCGCTAGAGCCTGAATTTCGAGTAAAGGACGGCAAAATTTCACTTAGTGATGGACATAGTGTTATCTTTTCGATGTGTCATGGCTGTACGACGAAGTGTGGCATAAGACTTCACGTAGATGACAAAAACGACCGAGTTTTAAGATGTAGTGGCAACCCATACCACCCACTTTCAAACGTACACTGGGCAAATTTTGACACATCGATAAATGACGCACTTCTTGTCACAACACTAAGTGGCGAAGACGAAAAGCGAGCTACAGTTTGCGCTAGAGGAGCGATATTGCCTGAGATGATAGACTCGCCTGCAAGGATACTAACGCCACTAAAGAGAGTTGGTAAAAGGGGTGAGGGAAAATGGAAGAGCATAAGCTTTGAGCAGCTAGTAGAAGAGGTCGTAGAGGGCGGAGATCTCTTTGGTGAGGGGCATGTGGACGGGCTAAGAGCAATATATAGCGACGAGCTAATCGACAGCGAAAACCCAGAATATGGCACTAAGCGCAATCAATTTTTAAGTTTTTATCTATATGACGGACGCTCTGACATCGTTGATCGCTTTGTCAAAAAGTCATTTGGCACTATAAATCACTACTCGCACGGCGGAATTTGTGGTGGTGGCTTTAGGGTCGGTGGTAAGATCGCACATAACGCAAAGGGCTTTGCACATACAAAACCAGACTATGAAAACTCTAAATTTGTTATCTACTGGGGCACTTCGCCGTCAAATGGTGGCAACCCTTTCCAAAAACAGGCAAAAATGCTCTCTTATGCAAGAGGCACTAGAGATGATTTTAGCTACGCAGTGGTCGACCCAAGCGTTACAAATGCTGTAAAATACGCCTCTTCAGACAAAGGCCGCTGGATAGCGATAAAGCCAGGCACCGACTCGGCTCTAGCTATGGCTATGATACGCTGGATCATAGAAAATGAAAAATACGCTACAAACTACCTTATCCAGCCAAATTTAGACCAGGCAAAGCTAGCAGGCGAGATACACTGGTGTAATGCCACGCATCTAGTCATCACCGAAAAAGACCACAAAGACTATGGTAAATTTGCACTTATCAACAATGAATGGCAGGTTTGCTCGCAAGATGGCAAGATACAAAGCTACAAGGTAAATGAACCAGCCAAGCTCTACTACAAAGGTAAAATTTTAATAGACGGCAAAAAGGTCGAGGTAAAAAGCTCAATGCAGCTTTTAAAAGAGTCAGCTTATAAGCATAGCTTAGAGGAGTACTCAAAAATTTGCGGTGTAAGCGTTGAAGATATCATCTGGCTTTGTGAAAATTTCACTAAAAACGGCAGACAGGTGAGCACAAACGTGCATGGCGGTATGATGCATACGCAAGCTGGTATGACTACCTACGCGATCCTTTGCCTAAACACGCTAATGGGCACTTACGGCTATAAAGGCGGCAACGTCAATGCAAGTGCCGGCACACACGAGTTTTTAAAGGGTAGATATGACCTTGAGAGCTTTGAGGGCGCTTATAAGCCAAATGGTCTAAATTTATCAAGATCAGGCAAATACTACGAAACAAGCTCTGAGTATAAGCGCAAAGTAGCAGCTGGCGGCAGCGGCTATCCATCAACTCAGCCATGGTATCCTATCTCTATGCCACTTGTAAACGAAACTCTTACGAGCCACAAGGCTGGCTATCCATACAAAATAAAAGTTTTCATAAACTACATGACAAACGTACTTTACGGCCAAGCAGGACTTGAAAGAGCGGTTTTAGACGTACTAAAAGATAGTAAAAATTTACCACTTTTTGTGGGTATCGATGCTTTTATGAACGAGACAAACGCCTATGCTGACTACATCGTGCCAGATGGGGTAAATTTAGAAAACTGGGCACTTCCAAACTCTCTTTGGGGAACGATTGCTAAAACTTCAGTCGTGCGCTATCCAGCCGTTAGCTCAAAGCAGGCAAGGGATAAAAATGGCGGCGCGATCGACGTTGAGGCATTTTATATAGCCGTGGCAAAGAGGCTTGGACTAAAAGGCTTTGGCAAAAATGCCTTCAAAGACAAAGACGGAAATTTCATGGACCTTGACGTAAAAGAGCAGTATTACGCGGCTGCACTAGCAAATTTAGCCTTTGACGGCGAGGGTGTGAAAGATATAAGTGACGAGGACAAAAAGCTTAGTAAGATATCAAGAGTGATGACAAAACTCGATCCTTATCTAAAAGACGAAGAAAAACCAAAAGTAGCGCACATACTAGCAAAAGGCGGTAGATACGATAGCTACGAGAGCGCATATAAGGGTGATAAAGCAACCGTAAAAGTGCCAGCGCCTACGCCAGCTTCTATCTACTATGAGCCACTTGGTGGGCATAGACACTCAATAACAGGCGAATTTATGCCAGGAGTGCCAAGTCTGATGCTACCAGTAGCAAGTGATGGCACACCGCTTGAGAAATTTTTCCCACGCTCTGAGTGGAAATACACAGTAAGCTCAAGAAAGTCAAATATCCAACACTTCTACACCTTTGTTAGCCCAAGGCTAAGAGCTGTTCATCCTAGCAACTTCATAAGGATAGCACCAGATATCGCAAGTGAGCAGGGCATTCGCTCAGGTGATAAAGTTAAAGTGACTACGCCTTATGGTGCGCAAGTTGGTGAGGCGTTTGTGACGGATGGCGTTGCTAGCGGGGTTATTAGTATCGAGCATGGATTTGGCCATGATGAGTTTGGTATAAGAACGCACATCGTCGATGGAAAGCCAGCTTTTGGGATCGCAAATTTAGAAAAAGGGGTCAATCATAATAAGCTTGGACTTCTTGATCCAAAAAGAAATGGCGAATTTAGTTTAAATGACTGGTTGGTTGGCACTTGCGCTAGACAAGCACTTCCTGCAAAGATAAGAAAGATCAGCTAGTTTGATATAAATTTGGCGAGCAGAGCAAAATTTGCTTGCCAAATTTCACTTTTTGTAAGAGCTTTTGACTGGTGGATTGTAAATTTAGATACAGAGCAAGCTTTTAGGCTGCTTGCAAGCTAAAATTTCCTCATATATTTATAGGGTTTCATAGTTAGATAATGTTTTAAATTTTGCATGAGTTAAATCTAGTATTGCTAGTTTGCTTTGGCTTTAAGCGCTCTAGTTTGCTAAATCCTCAGCTACCTTTGCAGCAAGTTTTAGCTTGTCACTATCAAAGTGTGTGTAAATTCTTGAGGTATTTAGGCTTGCATGCCCTAGAGCTTCTTGCACCAAAACAAGGTCCTTTTGCTTTTTGTAAAGCATCGTTGCAAAGGTGTGGCGCAGCATGTGAGCACCATTTTTCTCTTTTCTGATCCCAGCTTTAAAAAGGATTTGCTCCACTATGCGACTTACGTAGGCTTGCGTCAGCCTGGTGCCTTTTTTATTGATAAAAAGATAGCCTTCTTTGTTGATGTAGTTTATTGCAATCGCGTTTAGATGAGCTTCTATTAAGTGGCGTTTTATCATAACGATGCGGTATTTGTTGCCTTTGCCTCGTATCCTAATGATAAAAAGATCGCCATCTTCAGTAATGTCTTTTCGTTTTAAGTTTAGGGCCTCGCTTACGCGAATGCCAGTAAAAATTATCGTTTTTATTATGAGCTTATTGCGATTTGAGTTTTGCTTAAAGTCGCTTTGCTCTATCGCATCTAGAAATTTCTTGACCTCATCTTCACCCATAAACTCAGGTAATTTTTGCCCTTTGTTACCACCAACCCCGCCCCAGTTTTTTAAATTTATATCAAAAACATGAGCCTTGCCATCTTCTTCGTTTTGTTTGTCTAAAAATGCAAAGAAATTTATCACTGAGATGCGGTAATTTTTCTTGCTAGCATCACTTAATCCGCCAGTTGTGCTAGCTAGTATTTCGCTTAGTAGCTCTTCATCGATCTGCTTTAGGCTGCTAAGCTCGTAAAATTTCATCGTTTCATATATTTTTTTAAGTGGATTAAAGTAGGTATTTATGCCAGTAAGCCCTGCGTTTCTTGCGCTTTTTACCAAGCCATCAAGCTGATCAATATTCTTTACCTCGCGGCTTAAAGCGTAATTCACACTTGCAAGCGCCTTTGGATCTCGCAGCTCTTTATTTGAAAGTGAGCTAAGTTTAAATTTGACATAGCGAGTGAGCCAAAATATAAATGAGTTTTCAAAATTATCTTTACAATCAAGCGGGTATTTCAAACCAATAACCTTAAATTTTTTATTTTGAAAAGTATTATATTTGAAATTTTATAAAATCTACTCGTTTTAAAATTCAACTATAAAAGCTTAAGCAAATATCCATTTTCAACGGCTTCAAGCTTATATTTATGCATCTTATCAAGCTCTAAAACCACTCTGAAATATCTATCATGCCAGCCTATGATCACATTCTTAAAATGTTCATTTTCAAGTTTTAAGCTCTTGGTTTTAAAGCTTCTTGGCGGCCTTGCAAAGTCAAGAACGATCTTATTTTTCTCATAAGTAAAATGCTTTAAATTTTTAGTTTTTATAGCGATTTTTAGCTCTTTGTCGTTGGCTAGAAAGCTTATAAAACCTAGAAATTTAACATCTTTTCCATTTTTTACACTATCAATTGGCTTTGCACTAGGCTCAATCTTTATTTCGACCACCTTTTGTTCAGGCTTTATGGTAGTTTCTTTTGTTTTGTCTGTGCTAAGATCGATGACTACAACATTTGGAGTTGGCATATCTGAAGTTTTGTTTCTATCTTTATTTGAAATTTTAGTTTCATTTTTTTCTATTATCACGGGAGTGCTTACTTTTTGGCTAGGCATATTTGCCATTGTGACCGAAACATCTAGCTTTTTTGCTACGACTGGTTCTGGATTTTTTACCTTATTTAAAGCAAATTCATCGCTGTAATCGATAGTTTTATTTATATCGGCTAGTCTTTTTTCCTTTATGGTACCGTCATTTGCTCTATATCTTATGGTGACATCTAGTAAAAGTGCCGCATCGCTTGGAAATTTAAACGAAAGAGAATCAAAGCTATCAAATTTTTCTATGATATTTGTTGTCATAACGCTTGTATTTAGCTCGCTAATAGGCATAAATGGGTTCTCTCTAGCAAAGACGCTTGCTGCAAATATAGATAAAACTAACCAAAATTTTTTCATCATTCCTACTTTTTATTAAAGTCTGGCTCAAGGCCTTGTAATTCAAAATAATCTTTTTGTAGACGCGCGTTCATTTTTTTTAAAATTTCCACGTCCTCGCTAAGCCTCTCTTTTTTGCTCTGAAGGCTTAACATAACATCAAGTGAGCGTTTGCCAAACATCATATTGCCTACATAAAAAGCAAACATAGCCACACAAATGGTGGCTATGACGTAGCGTAATGTCGGTCTAATGTATTTTAAAATTTTATGAAATATGCCATCGGTGTTGCCATATTCGTCTAAAATTTCGCTCAAATATTATCCCCCAAAAACTCTCCAGCCTCAAGCTCGATCTCGAGCAAGCGGTTATATTTCGCGTTGCGCTCGCTTCTTGAAGTGGCACCTGTCTTTATCTCGCCAGTATTTAGTGCGACTGCAAAGTCAGCGATGAATGCATCTTCGCTCTCACCGCTTCTGTGGCTCATTATGCAGCGATATCCGTTTCTTTGAGCAAGGCGGACAGTTTGCATGGTTTGTGTGACTGAGCCTATTTGATTTGGCTTAATTAATATTGCATTTGCGATCTTTTTCTCGATGCCTTCGCGTAAAATTTTCTCATTTGTGACAAAAAGATCGTCGCCTACTAGCTGCACTTTGCTGCCAAGCCTTTTTGTAAGCTCAGCCCAACCACTCCAGTCATCCTCGCTAAGGCCATCTTCGATAGAAAATATCGGATATTTTTCACAAAGTTTTTCGTAGTAGCTAATGAGCTCGTCGCTGCTAAATTTCTTGCCTTCAAGCTCGTATTTGCCGTCTTTGTAAAGCTCACTTGAAGCGACGTCAAGGGCTAGCTTTATCTGGCTGCCTAGCTCATATCCAGCCTCTTTTACAGCTTGTGAGATCAGTTTTAGTGGCTCTTCATTGTCTTTTAAATTTGGAGCAAAACCGCCCTCGTCGCCGACAGCCGTGCTGTGTCCGACTGCGTTTAGGATAGATTTTAGCTTGTGATAAATTTCAGTTGCAGCTCTTAGTGCCTCGCTAAATGTGCTAAAGCCAAATGGCATGATCATAAATTCTTGAAAATCAACGCTGTTATTTGCGTGTGCGCCGCCATTTATAATGTTAAACATCGGCACTGGCAAGATGCTAGCGTTTGCACCGCCAAGGTAGCGATAAAGCGGGATATTTAGGCTCTTTGCAGCTGCGCGAGCTACTGCCATAGATACGCCTAGAACTGCGTTTGCGCCTAAATTTGAGTAGTTGTGCGTGCCATCAAGCTCAAGCATCTCAGCATCGACTGCTTTTTGGTTGTAAGCATCAAGTCCTATCACCGCTTCTGCGATCTTTTCATTTACGTTTGAAACAGCCTTTAAAACGCCTTTGCCAGCATATCTCTCGTCTTTGTCGCGAAGCTCGAGCGCCTCACGCTTGCCAGTGCTTGCGCCGCTTGGTACGATCGCGCTTGCCTCGGTTCCGTCGCTTAGTCTAACTGTAGCACGAACTGTTGGGTTGCCTCTGCTGTCTAAAACCTCGTGAGCTTCTACATCTTCAATAAATACCATTATTCATCTCCTGCTTCGTTTGTGTCGTCGTCTTCGTCTTTTGCGCCGCTGCTTATTAGGTGATCGATCCCCATTGAGCCTTTGATCGCCGCTACTATCTCATCAGAAATTTCTGGGTGCTCTTTTAGATAGGCTTTGGCGTTTTCTCTACCTTGACCTAGTTTTTCGGCCTTGTAGCTAAACCACGCGCCTGATTTGTCGATAATGTCGAGCTTTACGCCATAGTCGATGATCTCGCCCTCTTTGCTCACACCCTCGCCAAACATGATGTCAAATTCAGCCACTTTAAATGGAGGCGCGACCTTGTTTTTAACGACTTTTGCTTTTGTGCGGTTGCCGATAGGCTCGTCATTTTGTTTAAGTGTGGCTATTTTTCTAACATCGATTCTTACAGATGAGTAAAATTTAAGCGCATTACCGCCAGTTGTGGTCTCTGGCGTGCCATATCCCATCATACCGATCTTCATACGAATTTGGTTGATGAAGATAACAGTTGTCTTCATCTTGCTTAAAATTCCAGTTAGCTTTCTAAGCGCCTGGCTCATAAGCCTTGCTTGCAGACCAACGTGCTGATCGCCCATATCGCCGTCTATCTCGCTCTTTGGAGTAAGAGCAGCGACGCTATCAACTACGATAAGATCGATCGCTCCACTTCTTGCAAGCGTCTCAACGATCTCAAGTGCCTGCTCGCCAAAGTCTGGCTGAGAGACATAAAGGTTGTCAGTGTTTACACCTAAATTTGAAGCATATTTTACGTCTAGTGCGTGTTCTGCGTCGACAAATGCACAAATTCCGCCAGCTTTTTGCGCTTCAGCGATGATGTGAAGTGTGAGTGTGGTCTTACCAGAGCTTTCTGGTCCATAGATCTCAATGATCCTGCCTTTTGGAACGCCGCCTATGCCAAGAGCCAGGTCAAGTCCTAGCGAGCCAGTCGGTATCGACTCGATCGCCTCAACCTCTTTATCGCCAAGCCTTAAAAGCGTGCCTTTACCAAAAGCTTTATCGATCTGCTTTAGCGCAAGCTCGAGCGCCTTTTTCTTGTCCGCTTCACTCTCTGGGATAGCTATTTTTTTGTCACTATCTTTTTCTTTTGCCATTTTTTACCTTATAGTTGAAATTTGGCTTGATTTTATCTAAAAAGAGATGAATTTTACTTGATTTACTCGCAAATTATAATATTTTCGCCAAGCAGCGCAGCGCTATCAATAAGAGCAAAAAGCTGCTCTTTTTCAAACAAAAATCCATAAATTTGATCTTCATTTTTTAGTATCGCAAGCTTAAGTGGCTCTACAAGCGAGCTTGCGCAAAGATTTAAAAAGGCTTCGTCTATATTATTTTGTGAAATTTGGGGCTTATTTTTGAAATTTTCATCTTTTATAAAAGAGATAAATTCCTCTTGTGAGGTAGATTTATTAAATTTAAAAATTAGTTTTTCTTTTAAGGCCTGGGCTAAAATTTCATCAAATTTAACTAGGTCTATGTGATTTTGAACGCCTAAAATTTTGGCAAAATTTAGCAGATTTTTATCGTAATCAGCCATATTTTTCTCATGCTCGCTTTGTGCCTTTTTGGCCCTATAAATGGCATAAAAGCCAATAATTATAAACAAAAGTGAAAGGGTAAAAACTTCGCTCAAAAACTCACTCATCATCATCCTTATAAAATGCAAACTTCAGTCTTAAGCTCTACGCCAAATTTATCTAAAACTCTAGCTCTAGCCAAATTTATAAGGCTAGTGGCGTCCTCAAAGCTTGCGTGGTTAAAATTTATCAAAAAATTTGCGTGCTCTTCGCTAAATTTCGCTCCGCCGATAGCGTATCCCTTTAGTCCAACAGCCTCAAGCAGTGCCCCTGCAAAGTGCCCTTCTGGATTTACAAAGCAGCTGCCAAAGCTAGCGCCTTTTGGTTGATTTGCCCTTTTTGCGCTTATAGCTTCTGAAATGCTTGCATCAAAGCCACTAGAAAGCTCAAATTTAGCCCCCAAAATGGCCTCATCTATGCCGCTGTGGCGGTAGCTAAAGCTTATCTCCTCTTTGCGCACCCAGCCACGAGCCAGACGCACATGCGTGAGGTTGTCGCTTATGCTAAATTTAAGCAGCCCAGCGTTCATTTTTATAAGTCCGCCAAGTGTGCCTGGGATATTTTTTAAAAACTCAAGGTGAGCTATGTTATTTTGTTTTGAAAAGTTATAAATTTTAGCTGATTTTGTCGCAGCACCTATCTCAAGGTAAATTTTCTCGCCGATGCGTTCTAAATTTATATAGTCAAAGCTCTTGCCAAGCATCGCCATTTTTGGGGGATTTGGCGAGATGAGTAGGTTGTTACCTCCGCCTATCATCACAGCACCCAAGAATTCAGGCGATTTTAGATCTTCAAGGCTAGTTACCTCAAAAACTTCATGCACGCCGCCTATCCTAACCGAGGTAAATTTAGAAAAATCAACAAGCCTCGTCACTGGATAAATTCCGGTATAAACTCAAACATGCGAGTAGTAAATTCAACCATCATCGAGATCATCCAAGGCATCAAAAATATGATGACAACGACAACTAGCAAAATTTTTGGCACGAAGCTTAGCGTAGTTTCGTTTATCTGCGTGGTCGCTTGAAAGATGGAGATGATAAGGCCAGCGATTAGGCCGCTTAGCAGCATCGGAAGGCTTATATAAAGGGCGATCTTAAAAGTTTCAACTCCAAGCGAGACAAGCGTACTTTGCATCAGCTAAACCTTACTTCGTTATATTCAGTTGGGATTAGGTAGTCGTTTACGTCAATTGGCTTTTCAAAAAAGCCTTTCTCGTAACCTATTTGATAGAGCTTATTTAGCGCTTTTAACTGAGTTTCATTCATGCTTATAGACTCGTCATTTGCGTATAAATTTAGATACGTTTTAAGCTCCTCTTTGCCAACTCTGATGAGATTTCGCTCCATTAGCATGTGAGATAAAAATGGCTTGTGTGAAGTGGCGATCCTAACGGCCTCACTAAGCACTCTCTCGCACTCGATCGCATCAGTTATCGGCAGGCTTCGTCTAAGCGCCATGCCACCAAGTGGAAGTGGTAAATTTTCGCCGTTTAGCTCGCTCCAAATGTCCCAAATTTCACGCTCTACGCAGAGCTGGTCTGAGAAATTTAAGATGCTTTCATGTATGAGCACGCCAGCATCGACCTCGCCACTAAGCACAGCATTTTCGATCTCAAGAAAATTTTTATAAACGATCCTTGCCTCTGGGTAAGCTATGCGAAAGAGCAGGGCATTTGTCGTGTTTTTGCCAGAGAGAGCGACCTTGAAATTTCGCTTTAGCTGCTTGCCTTTTAGCTTGATAAGCTTTGGGCCATATCCATTGCCAAAGCTCACGGCGCAGCGTAAAAGCGCATACTCGTCGCAAATTTTTGGATAGAGTGCAAAGCTGATCGCCGTGGCCTCGTAAGTGCCTTTTAGCGCCTCTTCGTTTAGCGTTTCTATATCAAGCGCCTTTGATGTGAAGGCTAAATTTTTACTGCTAACCCAGCCAAATTTGACCGCAGCATACATGAAAATATCGTCAGCGTCCGGCGAGTGGGCGACATTTATGGTTTTTAGATTATGCAAAGATGATCCTTTTTTTGATTACGCCATTTTAATGAAATTTATTTAAAATAAAGTTTTAAGGGCGGTTTTTAAACGATTTTACCAGCTTTGCATCTTTGAAATTTAGCACGTATTTCACGTCTATAGCGTCTTTAGCACCTTTTCTTCGAGCTAGGAGCATTGAGTAAAACGGATGCTTAAGCTCTAGCATCTTAAGCAGTTTTTGATCGCTATCTTCTTTTTTTATATTTTCAACGATTATTGTCGTTATAAATTTGCCCTCAAACTCGTAAAATGGCCAGACAATCACGCCTGCATCGCTTGTTTTAAAGTCCGTAATTTTAGACTTTTTAGGGATATTTAGCATGGAGATGATCTTTTTGTGAGGAATTTCTGCGTTTTGCACCGAGATCACCTTTACAAGCAGATCTTTTTTGACGCCGAGGCCATTTTGGCTAAAGCGATAAACTCCGTCTTCAAGGATGTTAACCTTTTCAAAGGCATTGGCATAGTTTGCAGCCATGCAGACAGAGAGGGATAATGTCAAAAATATAAAAATTTTACTTAGAATTTTCATTTTTGTTAAAATTTTACTCTCTTTAGTCTATCTGAAGTAAAATTTTTCCTACCAAATTTAGCCTCATCTTTACCGTTTAGCTCGACTAGATCGCCAGTAAAGCCACAAATGTCATTTTTAACAAGATAACTTCCAACGCCATAAGTATCAACTGGTGTGTTATGAGCTTCAAATTCTTTTATAATTTTAGGGCTAAAGCCTGAGCTAACGACGATTTTAACGTATTTAAAGCCAGCTTTATCAAGCGCCTCTCTTAGAGCAAATATAAGCTCCTTGCAAACGCCATGTGGGTCAAACCCGCTAGTATCCTTATCATCAAAATATTTATCAATCAAATTTTTACTAGTATCGACTCTAACCGCGCCAAGCCTCTCTTTTAATGCGTTTGCAGCCTTTAATGCATCTGTGATCACATCGTTGTTATAATCAACCAATGCCGTGATCTTCTCATTTTCAAAGGTTTTAGCATAAATTTCTGAGGCTTTTACTATATCCCCGCCGCACATTTGAATAAGCGCATGAGGCATGGTGCCACCACCTTTTAGCCCAGTAAGCTTGCCCTGAGCATCTGTGGCGACCTTTTTGATGCCGCCTACAAATGATGCATAGCCGTCGCCTGGTTGCGTGCAGATGTCATCTTGCCTATCTGCCATGCTAAAAACGTCTTTGCCGTTTGCTGCTCTTATCACATCTCTTGAATTTGTCGCTACGCAGCTTCTTCTAGTAAGCGTCGCATCGATCACATTTTCTAAAAAGCCGAAATTTTCATACTTGCCGCTTATCTTTAAAACTGGCTCGTTTGCGTTTATGATATCGCCATCATTAAGTGCGTAAATTTCAAGCTCACTTGGGTCTTTGGCAAATTTATTGATGACGGCTAAAACTTCGTCAATGCCGCAAAGTACGATATCATCGCGCCTTTGAAAGAACTGCATTGTCACGTGCTGATCAGGCAAATTTTGCTTAATTATCTCATTTACTTTTAAAAAATATTTCGCCGTGAAGTAGCCCTCGCCGATCCTTGGGTCTAGCCTAAAAGTCTTATCTGTTAGCCTATCTATCTTGCCTTGCATCTTTAGCTCAAGTTCGTTCATGTCTGTCCTTTTTTTATCGTGATTATAGCATTTTGGTAGAAAAGTGGAAATTATAAAAATATATTTTAAGAATGTATAAGAGTATATTTTATAAAATCTTGAAATTTTACTTTTAAAGGAAAAATATGAAAAAGTTCTTACTTTTAATGGTTGCAATTTTTGCATTTGGCAATGAAAATTTGCTAGTAAGTGCGGGTGGCGGATATAAAAAGATAGTCGAAGCAGTCGCGCAAAATCTCAAAAAAGATGGCGTAAATATCGACACTTCTTTTGCAAACATCACAGCTATCATGGCTCAGGCAAAAGAGGGCAAAACTGACGTGATCGTGGGCGATGAAGACTTTTTGAAAAAGTCTGATCTAAAGATCGCTGAATACGTAAATTTAGGCTCAGGTGCTTTGGTGTTGGCTACTAAAAAAGGTGTGAAAATAGAAAAAGTTGAAGAGTTAAAAACGCTTTCTAAGATCGCTATGCCAGATGCTGTAAAGACAGTTTATGGCAAAAGAGCAAATGAATTTATGCAAAAAGCAAATTTAAGCAGCGAGCTAAAAGATAAAATTTTAGCAGTCGCTGGCGTGCCACAAGTCGTTACATATATATTAAACGGCGAAGTTGATGCTGGATTTATTAATCAGACCGAACTAAACGCACACAAAGATGAATTTGGTAGTTTTGTCTTGATAGACAAATCGCTTTATGCTCCAGCAAACATTGTAGCTGCAAAGCTTGAAGGATGCGACAAAAAGGCTGATTGTGAGAAATTTTTAAATGAGCTAAAAAGCGAGAGATCAAAAGAAATTTACACTAAATTTGGCATAAGATAAGGCGAAATTTGCAAGAGCTCTCTTGGCTGTTTGATCCGCTATTTTTAAGTGTAAAGGTCGTTTTGTGCCAAGGGGCTTTACTTATCATTTTTGGGCTGGCTTTAGCCTATTATTTAGCTTTTGGTAAGGCTAAATTTAAAGCTATTTTAGAGATGATCGTAACTTTTCCGCTCATCTTTCCGCCCATTGCGACTGGATTTTTACTGCTTTATCTGCTTGGCAAAAATGGTATCGTCGGCAAGGCTTTAAATTTAGAAATTATTTTTAGTTTTAAGGCTCTTGTGCTAGCTGCTTTTATAGCTTCGCTGCCACTATTTGTAAAGCCTGTCGCTTCTGCTCTTGGCTCACTTTCAAAAAGCCTAAGTGAAGCAGCATATAGCCTTGGAAAAGATAAATTTCAAACAGCTATTTTCGTGCTCTTCCCATGTGTTGCAAAAAGCGTAGCAGCGGCTTTTATCTTAGCGATCTCGCGTGGGCTTGGCGAGGTTGGCATAACACTAATTTTGGGTGGCAATATCATAGGCAAAACAGACACTATCTCTCTTGCCATTTATAATGCCGTATACGATGGCAAAAGCGACGAAGCACTAGTTTTAAGCATTGTTTTGGTTGTATTAAGCTTTATTTTGTTTGGGATTATAAATTTGCTTGATAAAAGTAAAATTTAAAATGAATGGCGAGAGGATGAGAGAATCGAACTCCCCACCAGACGGTCAACCGCCCAGTCATCGGGTTTGAAGCCCGTGAGCATCACCAGATTACTTTATCCTCCGTGTGCGTTATTTTAGCAGATTTAGATAAATTTTAGCCCATTTTCTATAAACTTTTTGAAATTATAAAAGGATTTCTGATTTTAAAATTTAGCGTTTTTGCATTTTTGGCTCTATTTTTTTGCTCTTGCTCTTCGGTTCTTTCTCCAGCAACTGCGCCGCTAAATGTATATGATGCGTACTCTATTTCACGCGATAAACGTGGTATTTACTCGATCACAAAAGATAAATTTATACAAAGCAAATTGCAAAGCAAAATTTTATTTTCAAAAGGTCTTAGTAATATCGACATCGAGATAGAGGTCTTTTACGGAGATGCTTATTTGATCGGACTTGTTGATAGTAAAGAGCTTGAAGATAAGCTAGTAGAACTAGCCAAAAGTACAGATGGAGTGCGAAAAATTTATACCTATCTTCGTATCAAAAAGCCAGAATATCCATGCGATAGTCTAAAAATTCTTGCAAACTTAAAGCAAAATCTTTTTAAAGATAGTATAGTTGAGGGCACAAATGTGCGTGTTAGCATAGTTGGCTGTGATGTTGTATTTAGCGGCGTAGTTGATAGCATTGAGCAAGAAAAACATGCTATTTGGTACGCTAAGCACATTGACGGCGTGGCCGATGTATACTCATTTATTAAAGTTATCAAATAAATTTAGCTTAAATATCGCGCTTTTTTACAAAGCTTGCTATTAGGCTTGGCAAGATGATTAGCGCGCCAAGAAGCATAAATACCATAACAAGATCGGTTAGTAAGCCAAAATAGATAGTCGGGATAAAGTTACTAGTTATCATCACGCTAAAACCAAGAAAAATAGTGAATGATGTGTAATACATCGCATATCCTATGCTTGCGTGCGCGACTTTAATGCTCTTAAAAACACTTTTTATAAGCATTTCTTCTTTAAAGCGGTGGATGTAATGTATAATATCATCAACGCCGATACCTATACTAATGGCTGCGATCGTGATACTCATCACATCAAGAGGAATGCCAAAAAAACCCATCACACCAAAGAGTGTGCAAAGCGGGATTAAATTTGAAACTATCGCAATGGTTGCTAGCTTTATACTCCTAAAGATAAAGCAAAATATGACAAAAAGTATAGCGACAGTTAGCCCAAAAGTATCAACTTGTGAGCTAAGTAAATTTTGAAGCATATTGTTATAAAGCACCATCATTCCGGCAACTTCTATACTTACATTGTCATTTTTAGTAAGCTGTGCTAGCCCTTCTCTAAGCTCTTTTAGAAATAAATTTCGTCTAAGCTCGGAGTCGCTATCGACGATCCTTATACTAAATCTAAGCTCATCATTTTCAACGCTTACATAAGGACTTAATAAGATATTTTTATAATTTTGTGGTAATTTCTCATACATCGCAGCTAATAAAAAATCATCACTCGCGCCGTTATTTAGCTCTTTTATGGCTTTTATAAGGGTTGCTAGCGAGCTTACATGTCCGACAAATTTTTGCTCTTTTAAATAGTCGTGAATTTTCTCAGCAACCCTTGTGTGATAGCTATTAAACCAGTATTTCGCATCCTTGGCATTGCTTTCAAACTCATTTTCAAACTCATCTTGTTCAGTATTTTTATCTTGTTTTTGCTCTTTAAATTTCACTATCACATCAACTGGTATCGTGCCGCCAAGCTTGGTATCAATGACTTGCATTCCTTGGCGAATTTCTGTGCTTTCTTTAAAGTAGCCTATAAAGCTATTTTCAACCTTTATCTTGCTGATACCATAAACACCAAAGCAGACAACTAGAGCGCAAACTACGTAGATAATCTTTCTTGAGTTTAAGGCTAAATTTGCGCAGTATTTTGTAAATTTAAAGCTATTTTCAAAGGTTCTAATGGGAGCTAATTTTTCTAAATTTACATTTATCGCGCCAAATAGCAAAAACGCAAGCACAAGCGAAACGCTAATGCCAGTGCTCATCATAATGCCAAGCATGATGACTGGCTTTATGTCAGCGCTCATAAGCGAGCTAAAGCCAATAACCGTGGTAAATATCGCCCAAAAAGATGGAGAGAATTTATCACGAAGCGTTAGATAAATTAGCTGATTTTGGCTATATTTTGGATGCTTTGCATAAAATTCTCTATAGCTAACGACAAGATGAATCACAGTTGAAATAGTAATGATGAGCTGAAGTGCGATGTAGTTTGAGCTAATGACCGTCACTTCCCAGTCAAATATACCAAAAATTCCAGTCGTAAAAATGGCGCTTATGGCACATATAAACATAGGTAAAACGATCCATCTAACCTGCCTGAAAAATAGCCACAAACTAAAGCTAAGAAGAGCAAGTACACTTAAGCCATAGACTAAAAGATCGCTCTTTATAAAGCCTATCATATCATCAGCGATCATATTTGCACCGCCTAAGAATAGCTCGTCATTTGCGTTAAATTTAGCTATGGTTGCTTTTATAGCCTCAAGGTTTTTGTGATCGCTCTTTCTAAGCTCATCTCGGTAGGCTTTAAACTCATAGGCAAGAGCCTCTAACTTAAGTCGCTCAGCTTGTGTGATAGTGCCGTTTGACTCTTTTTGGCTAAGCAAATTTCTCTCATTTACAAGCTCATTAAATTTCTCATCTTGTTTTAAATTTAGAGCAATTGCTGTGGTTTTTAGATCTTTGCTTATCAAATTTCCGCTGTAAATCGGACTTTTGGCAAACTCAAGCTTTGCTTTTGAAATATTTATATCTTTATCTTGCAGCGTTGGAGTATGATCTAAGATGCCCGTAATCCCGCCTTTTACACTATTTAAAAGCGGAATATTTATTATAGAGATGACGCTATTTACCATATCGTTTTTAGCTAGTTCATTGCCTAAATTTCTGATAAGTTCTAAATTTTTAGATAAAAAAAGATCATCTTTTGGAGTAAAAGCAACCACTAAAAATCCGGGTGAGTCGTAGCGTTTAGCTATCTCTCTATAAGCTTTTAAGTCAGGATCATGCTCAAGTAGTAGCGTTTCAGCTGACGCATCAACGCTAAGCTTGGTGCTAAGATAGCCAAAAACAACGCTTAAAGCTAAAATTAGAGCAATAATAAGCTTGTTTTTAGCAATGATAAATTTAAAAATTTGTCGCATTAAGGGTTGGTTTTATTTTGATCAGGTAAAACAGCTTCGTTTAGCTTTTGTAAAAGAGTATTGAAATCAGCATTATTTAGCACATCACCAAACTGACTTCTGTATGTTTGAATGATGCTTACACCAACGATATCAAGATCGTAAATGAGCCAGCCACGCTCTTTTGCGTCATAAAATTTATATACAAACTCATAAATTTTTCCGTCGTTTACAAGCTCAGATGTTAGCCAGTACCTATTTTTTTGTGGTTCACTCTCGCCAGTTATACGTATCTCTTGATCTTTGTACCCTAAAAGTTCATCTATGTATGAGCTTTTCAATTTTTGCTCAAATGCTGCGTCAAATTTAGCCTGTTCATCGCTACTTAAACTGTTGTAACGTTTGCCAAGGCTTATCTTTGCCATTTGTTTATAGTCAAAAAATGGATCAAGAAGAGCAAAAATTTCTTTTGTCTTTGCGTTATTGTCTAAATTTGTATCTTTTAAAATTTCAATAACCTTTATTGTTTTCATCTCTACTTCAGGCTTGATCTGCTCTTTTGAAATAGCAAAAAGGCTAGTTGTAAAAAGTAAAATCATAGTTAGAATTTTTAAAATTTTCATATTTACTCCTTGATAAGCTTGTCACGTCTTTGCTCGTAAGCATCGCGTAAAAATGGATAAAGATCAATAGCATCTTTTCTTATTTTTTCATAAGCTGTTGGATCTTGTGAAAAGCTATTAAACGCTCTATATGACTTGATACCAGTTGATAAAAGTATAGGATCAACGTAGCTAATAGGATCAGCAAAATAGTCTCCAACCATGCCACCAGTATCTCTTAAATTTGATGGCCCAATAAGTGGCCAAACTATATGAAAACCGCTACCAAGCCCCCAATATCCAAGCGTTTGTCCAAAATCTTCATCGTGAGGCTTGAGGTTGTAGTATTTTGCTCCGTCTGTTAGTCCGCCAAAGCCAATTATCGTATTTGCTAAAAATCTCAATGTCTCTTCACCAGCATTTTGAAATTTAAACTGAAGTAAGTTATTTACAAAGCGAACTGGGAAAAGCAAGTTATCAAAGAAATTTGAAACCATTGTTCTAGCTGTTTTTGGCATAACATAGGCATAGCCTTTTGCCACTGGAGTTAGCATATTTACATAGATAAAGTCATTTGCATGCGTCATAATTCTATTGTAGCCACTAAGTGGATCAAAAACATCTTTTCTTGCTTCAAATTCAACATCAAATTCATCACTTTCGCTATTCGTATTTATGTCCGTATTAGCACAGGCTAAAAGCAAACTAAAAAAGATAGAAAGCAAAAATTTCATACTAAGCCTTATTTTTATTTATAAAATGTAGCTCGATTTTATCTTTTAAAAACTTTACAAGAAATTAAGAGAAATTTATAAATTGGCTTAAATCTTTAAGC